>CAYNDE010000009.1:0-29538 GCA_964395535.1 uncultured Pirellulales bacterium | reverse complement strand
CCTGAGCAAGACTTTCGGCGTTGAATGCCAAATCTTTTTTTGCGGTCTTTATGTCGCCATAACAAAGGGCAGGCAAAGGTACAGGCCGCTGTCTCGGCAATATAACATCGATATTATTATGCCTCAAAAAATCAATCACCGCAAAGCCCAGCTCGTGGTCATTATAATTGGCAAATGTATCAATAAAATAAGCGACCTTTTCAACCGGCTTTTCAATCGGTCCAAGCTTCGCTAAATACTTATTTGCCTTTTTCAAAAAGCCGCCTCGATTGAAAGCGGGCATCTGCCTGCGTCTGTCAAGGCCGGCTGCTATTTCGAGCAGCTTCTTAAATGGGCGTTTCCGCATAATAAAATTTGTAAGCCCGCTGAACTTACTGCCAAGCACACTAAGATAACGATTCCTCGACAAAGTAAATTCCGCTCTTTTCAATCCTTTCCGCTTAACATACTCTGCTCGTGCAGCAACCATTAATTTCGAAACATCAACACCAGAGGGACATTCGACAGAGCAGAGTTTGCAATTTATGCACAAATCCAGAAACTTTTTGAACTCATCCGATTCGAAATCCTCTTCGCTGATTTTGCCCTTCATCCATAAATTAAGAATATTGGCCTTTGCTCTTGTACTGCCCAATTCCTCATCAATCGCTCTGAAAACAGGACACAGGCGAAAATCTGTTTCTTTAGCCAGACATAGGCCACAGCCGTTGCACTGCTCAAGCTCGGTTACAAGCTCATCACCTTCAAAAAGAAGGTCAGTTTGCAACCTTTCGGGCAAAAACTCGTCCTCAGCCTTTAAGTTTTTTATCATAATATCAGGGTCACTGTTGATAATTTTGCCGGGATTCATAATGCCTGCGGGGTCAAAAATATTTTTTATCCTGCATAAAACATCGTAGAAATCGTCCCCGAACTGGCTCTTGATAAAAGCGGCCCGAACGAGGCCGTCCGCATGCTCACCGCTGATTGAACCGCCGAGCGACCAGGCAAGGGAAAACACCTCATTGGCAAGTGCAACCATTTTCTGCACATCCGCTTTTCGGCTCAAATCAAGATAAGGCCTGATATGCAGCTCGCCATCACCCGCATGGCCATAATAGGAAAGAGAAATCCCGTAACGTTTGCCGATTTTCTCTACGCCGGAAATATATTCAGCGAGTTTACTGCTGTCCACAGATACATCCTCAATAAATGGGACAGGATGCTTTCTTGTCTTTTTTCTGTAGAGCAAAGGTACAGCGTCATTGCGTGATTTCCACAATCTGTTTTGCTGTTCAATATCAAAAACAATTTTTCGGTTAACGGCGAGTTTTCCAACTGCAGAACTCGTTTTTTCGATATTTCCTTTCACTTGCTGCTCTGCATCGCCGGTATGTTCAATCAAAAGAACGGCCTCTGCCGAAGGCAGAATGTCCCTGTGTTGCGGCAGAGCATCCCTGGCCATATCCAGCAGAGTTTTATCCATCAGCTCACAGGCTGACGCTCCGCTATCCACAATAACAGGTATCGCTCGCGTCATCTTTTCGAGCGAATCAAACTCAAGCTGCAGCAAAGCCTTTGCCCCGGGCAATTCGACGGTTCTTAGTTTGATTTTTGTAAATACCGCCAGTGTCCCCTCAGAGCCGGCTAAGAGTTTGGCCATACCAATTCTGCCGTTATGACAAATTCCAGCGATGTTATAACCGCTCCGATTACGCTTTGAGTGTGGAAGTGCTTTTTTTATAACTTCGTCATTATCAGATAATACTGCCAGACATTTTTTGGCTATCGAACCAGCGGTGCCCGATTTTTCCAAAGGCTCAAAATCATTCTGAAACTCAACCACACTGCCGTCTGCCAGTACCGCTTCAAGAGATTCGACGTAGTCAGCCATATAACCGTACTGAAGCGAATGGGCACCCGTTGCATTATTTGCAACGCAGCCGCCTATTACGGCTCTGTTGGACGTCGATGGGTCCGGGCCAATTTTCCTTTTGTATTTCGAAAGAGAACTATTTAAATCGTCAAGTACCACACCAGGCTCGGTGTTAATAAAGCCGCCGTCCCCATCGACAGATATTATCCTCCTCATATACCGTCGCATATCGAGAACGATACCGCTGGAAAGTGATTCCCCTGCCACACCGCTTCCGGCACCACGAGCTGTGACAGGCATATTGTTCTCAGCTGCATATTTTACAGTTGCAACAATATCATCGATGTCACGAGGAACGAAAACACAGGCCGGTATTATCCTGTAAATGCTTGCATCACTGCTGTAAGCGGCTCTGTGCAGCATATCAACGAAAACGTCACCACGCACGATTTGCTTCAGGTCACCCCCAATATCTGCCGCTGTCTTCTTCATCTGCACTTTTTTCACTTCGAATCACGTGGCTGTAACTTCAAATGGTTGGTGACGCCGCCGCTTCTCAACGCTTTAAGCTCTTCACTACTGACCCGGCCGTTGATAAACTGCTGAACAACACCGTCAGAATGATTACGGATAAAATCTGCGTCGCCGTCGGCGATAATTTTTCCGTCATGTAACATAATAATACGGTCTGCTATTTTATATGCGCTTGTCATATCATGAGTTACGGCAACACTTGTCAGGCCGAGACCTTTTTGTAATTTTAAGATAAGCTCATTAATTATATCTGCACGAATGGGGTCCAGCCCTGTTGTGGGCTCGTCATACAATATCACCTCTGGGTTCAAGGCGATTGCCCGAGCCAGCGCGACTCTTTTACGCTGCCCTCCGGAAAGCTGGGCCGGGAAGTAATTTTGAAAACCATCGAGACCAACCATTCCCAGTTTCGTTTTGACAAGCTCATCAAGGCCGCTCACCTTCTTCGTCTTATAACTCTGCCTTACAGGAAACAATATATTTTCTGCAACTGTCAGGCTGTCAAACAATGCGCCGCCCTGAAAAAGAAAGCCAAAATTCATTCGTATTTTATCCAACTGGTCCTCTTCAAGCTCATCGATGCGCTGTCCCTTGAAATACACCCTGCCCGAACTCGGTCGTAATAAAGCTATTAAATGCTTTATCAGAACAGTCTTGCCACAGCCGCTTGGACCGATTACCACAGTGGTTTTGCTCTTTTCTATCACCAGGCTAATGTTATCGAGGACGATATTTTTGCCGAACTTCTTGGTGACATTTTCCAAAGAAACTATACCGTTGCCCTTGTAGGGCTGAGAATCCTTTTCCTGTGCCTGCGTTTCCATTTTCTCCTGCACAATCTCTTAAACCTAAAGCAACACGGTATACTTTTAACATAAAAGTTTTACTAAAGCAAACTTCTCATTGGCCAGAGGGTATTGTAAATCGCCTTAAAAATCACAACGAGTGCAAAATCGAGAGCCAGTATTGAAATAAAGCTGGCAACAAAAGCCTCGGTACAGGCCTGCCCCACACCGTGAGCTCCTTCTCTGCAGGTAAATCCCTTGTAACAGCTTATGGCCGCAATGGCTGCTCCAAAGAAAAATCCCTTCACTACGCCGATACTCAAATCCCATAACTCAACGCCTTGCGCACTGTACTGCCAGTAAGGCTGGCTATTAATGTGAAGATAATAAACGCTGACGAAAAAACCTCCAAGACTGCACATCAGGTCGGCAAAGATAATCAGGATAGGTGTAAGCAGCAGACAGGCCAGAATCCGCGGTGCAACAAGATGCCGCATCGGGTCTGTACCCATACTCCTGACAGCTTCAATCTGTTCGGTAACCTTCATCGTCCCCAGCTCAGCAGTTAATGCGCCGCCGATTCGCCCCGCGAGCATAACCGCAGCAAGAACAGGACCGAGCTCCTTAACACCGGAAATATTGATTAAGACACCAAGCCTTTCCTCAAAACCCATAGCTGCAAGCTGGTCATAAGCCTGAATCGCAAGCGTCATTCCCACAAAAGCACCTGTTATCATTATGACCGGCACAGACCGTACACCAATAATATACATCTGTGTCCAAATCAAAGGGTACGCAGCGGGTTTGAAACAGCTTGCTAAGGAAACAACCAGCGACCGCCAAACGAACCGGCCGAACTGACCTGCTCTTTCCACATCATTTACACACCTGTCACCAAGTGCAGCTATCATAGTACTAACTCCTACATTAAAAATTAGTGTTCCTTGAAAGATTTAAAAACAGTAAACTCATTATGAACCTTAATCTTATTTAACCTAAAATAATACAATACCTGACGTACAAAAACAACATTCATCCATTATTATTGGTATGCCCTCCCATTTCGATAAACCTCAAACATAACCATCGCTGAAAACACTCATCCCCTCTCTTTTTTCCAATTACGAAAAGCTAATACCAACAATAACTCAAATACCAAGCAAAGTTACTAACCTACTTAAATTCCTTCCATTGCTATAAAAACGATTCTCAAATTCTTCATTACATATAAGCAATTTTAATAAGCACTTTCCTTTCAACAATTTTCTCTTCAGCTAAGCTTTGTTCAACCTAAAGTTTTTTATAAGAATATACAGTCAGCTTCTTAAATTATCACAACTTTGTTAAAAGTCCAAAATCTTTATTTTCCTTGTAATTTCCAAAATCAATAAACAAAAGTCCCAAAAAAAACCTTTTAAGAGCTAATAAAGGAAAGACTTCTTAAAAAAGCGAAAAAACCTTATTTATCTTGCGTATATTGCCCATATTGCCTAAAGTTTTCAAATCAACATTGCCGAAGCTTATATTACCTATTTTAACATTAGTTTCAAAATAAAATTCTTAAAAAACGTATAACGAAGGAGCACAGTTATGGTAGAAGACGGGATACTGGAAAATTACTTGGCCGCATTACTCGAAGGGGATAGAAACCGTTGTCGATTCATCATAGAAAAAACTCTACAATGCGGTACGCCTACCAATTTAGTTTATGCTGACATCATCTGGCCAATTATGGTCGAAATTGAAAGGCTTTCGAGAGATGGCCGTATCAGCCCCGCTGCTGAGCATCTCGCCACAAGAATTAACAGAAACATAGTTGACCAGCTCCAGAATAAGCTTCCACGTAAGCCGTTAAAAAGCAAAAAAATCATCGTATGTTGCGTCGAGGACGAATTGCAGGAGCTTGGAGCACAAATTATAGCAGATTTGTTTGAAAGCGACGGCTGGGAAGTTAAATTTCTCGGAGGCGGCCTTACAAGTGATGATATCCTTGCATTTGTCAACAAACACGGACCTGATATCCTTCTTATTTATGGAACGGCACCAAAACAAGCGCCAACAGTTCGTCAATTAATTGACACCATAAAAAGTGTCAACGCCTGGCCTGATATGCGAATTATGGTCTCAGGCGGGCTTTTTAATCGAGCCGAAGGCCTCTGGCAAGAGATAGGAGCCGACCTTTTCGCAGCTACGGCCGTCGAAGCTGTTCAGGCAGCAACAAGCGAAAGAAAAGCAGAGCCTGAGCAGCAAACAATTAATCGAAGAAAAAAAAGATACCGCAAAACTCCCGAAAACGCGCCGGCCTGATACAATAACAAATTACGACGGAAAGTATTTGCCAAAGAGTTGAAAATCGAATGTAAAATCTACAGGCTTTCTTTATACAGTTTATACTCGATACTATCAACCAGTGCCTGCCAGGATGCCTCGATAATGTTCTCCGAGCAGCCGACCGTGCCCCAAGTTGAATCCTTATCACGAGATTCTATTATGACGCGTACGCGTGCAGCAGTGCCGGCCTTGGCGTTTACCACACGAACCTTATAATCAATCAGATGCATATCCCTGATAGAAGGATAAAAAATATCGATTGACTTACGCAAAGCAGCATCAAGAGCGTTGACCGGGCCGTCTCCCTCACCCACAACATGTTCGACTTTATCACCAACTTTTAATTTTACTGTCGCCTCGGTAACCAAATCTCCCGAGGCACGTTTTTCAACAGTTGTATTATACTTGATTAGCTCAAAAAACGGCTTGTATGTCCCCATAATCTTTTTGACAAGCAAATCAAAGCTGGCGTTAGCCGTCTCAAACTGATAGCCTTCATCCTCAAGTTTCTGAACTTCAGTTAAAATCCTTTTTGCGAGCTTTTTATCTTCCGCAATTTTGGACTTTTCCAGCTCTGCGAGGACATTTGACTTACCGCTCAATTCGGAAATAAGAAAGCGGCGCTCATTGCCTACCAGACTCGGGTCGATATGCTCATAGCTTCGCCTGCTTTTACGAATCGCGTCAACGTGAAGACCGGCCTTATGCGCAAAGGCACTCTCGCCGACAAAAGGCAAATTCATAACAGGTGAGAGATTCGCAATCTCGAACATAAAACGCGAAACTTCCGTCATAGTTTTCAGCTTTTCCAGTTCAAGTACATCAAAGCCCATCTTCAGCATCAAATCCGGTATTACAGTACATAAATTTGCGTTGCCGCAACGTTCGCCAAGGCCGTTCATCGTACCCTGCACGTGTCTTGCACCGGCCCGAACCGCTGCGAGACTATTGGCTGTGGCACAGCCGCTGTCATTATGGGTATGAATACCAACGCTGACAGTACTAAATCTTTCACAAACAAATTTTGTAATCTCATAAATCTGCTCAGGCAAAAATCCTCCGTTCGTATCGCAAAGTACCAGGATATCGGCACCCGCACCTGCAGCCGCTTCCAGAACCTTAACAGCATAATCAGGATTTTCCCTGTAGCCGTCAAAGAAATGCTCAGCATCAAAAATTACCTCAAGGCTTTTGCTTTTAAGATATTTAACAGAATCCGCACAAATGCGCAGATTCATATCGAGCGAACAGCCAAGCACCGCTTTAACATGCATATCCCAGCTTTTACCAACGACAGTAGCAGTACTTGTTCCGCAGGCAAGGATACTATTAAGAGAAAGGTCATCAGCAGGCTTTGTATCAGCGCGATGCGTACTCCCAAAGGCTACAATTCGGCAGTGTCTCATCGGAAGCTTTTTGACCTCGTCAAAAAAGTGCATCTCCTTGGGATTAGAGCCGGCGTACCCTCCCTCTACATAATCAAGACCAAGCTCATCAAGACGGCGGGCAATAGACAGTTTATCTTCCAACGAGAAGCTTACTCCCTCAGTCTGCATACCGTCGCGAAGAGTTGTATCATAAGTCTTTATCTTTTCCATAGCTACATACCCAAAAACTAACCTGGGAATCCGTAAAAAACTGCCAGATATCATCTGGTAAATTAAGTATTTAATTGTATTTGCAGCCTTTGCAATTGTAAAGGGCAAAAATAGCTGTACATATCATTATATCGATTAGATAAAAGGGAGCCCTTGCGATCCAAAAGCTCAATCAAAACATAAAAAATTAGATTTAGGCTAACACCCATTAACTCGTTAAAAAAGAATTTTTATAAAATTCTTGACTATAAATTTTTTTGAAGTATAATAAAAGGTTTATAAAAAATTGAAAATTTAGTATTCAGGTTTGGATTTTCTCTAATAACTGAAATGAAGCTTACAGAAATTTTGCAGCCGGATTGCGTTAAGGTCCCCTTAGAAAGCAAAGATAAAAAATCTTCAATAATTGAACTTGTTGACCTTTTAGATTCAAAGCACTTATTATTAGACAGAGACACAGTTTTAGAATCGGTTTTAATACGCGAACAAACGCGCAGTACAGGCATTGGTTCGGGCATTGCCATACCACACGGAAAATGCAATGCAGTCAAAGAATTAATTATGGCGGTCGGAATCACGGACGAGCCTATCGATTTTGAAAGCGTCGACGCCAAACCCGTTAAAATCATTATATTGCTTGTATCACCGGCAAACCAGACAGGGCCACACATCCAGGCACTGGCACAAATAAGCAGGCTTATGCTTGACGAAAAATTTAAACAGAAACTTGAGAACAGCAGCTCGGCTGATGAGGCTTATGAACTACTGAGCAAAAAAGATAACCAGTAATTCTTTCTTTCCGTGAAAAAAGAAAGAGAATCTCATTTAATTAGTTCGCAAAGCTACGACGCTTTTTCCCATAGGATTAATCCCAATTCATTAGGATTAACGAGGTCCTCGTGTTTCGGAACAATCCTAACGGCAAATCCCTGACGCCCGGACTGCTCACAGGTCATAGAACCCGTGAACCAGCAATCACCATCCTGGTCGGCACTTTTTCGACAAGCCATTTTTACTGATGTTCCATTTACAATATTCCCCCAGACGTCAACCGGGCCGTGATAAAGTTCAACAGAGACTTCATCCGCTTTTATGGCCCCAAGCTTAACCAAAGCTTTCACTTCCAGCTTGGCCCCAACTGTTAGCTGCGACTGTTCAGATTTCAGCGGCTCCTGTAACTGACCGTTCTTAATACTGCTCTGTACCTCCCTGATAGACAGCTCAGGCCAGGCTGACTGTATTTTAGCCTTCCATTCTGAAAAAGCTTTTGCCCGGCTCATAGCCTCGCCGTTTAAGTATAGAAATCTGGTTGCAGCAGGATTATAAAACTTCTGTGTATAATCGGCTACCATCCTATGCGTATTAAAATTCGGAGTTATCCACTTAATTGATTCTTTAACCCTGCGAATCCAGGCTCGTGGCAGGCCGTCCGCACAGCGCGTATAAAACAATGGGACCATTTCTTTTTCGAGGATATTATAAATAGCTTTCGATTCAACGTTATCCTGGTAAGAAGGGTCCTGATAAACTTCGCCGGCGCCGATTGCCCAGCCGCCCTTCGGCCTGTATCCTTCACACCACCACCCATCTAAAGTACTCATATTCAAAGCACCATTAAGCGAAGCTTTCATTCCACTCGTACCGCTTGCTTCCATCGGAGGCCTTGGTGTATTAAGCCAGACATCAACACCACGCACAAGATATCTGGCTACGTTAATATCATAATCCTCTAAAAACACTACTCTGCGTCTGACGTTATACTGATTTGCAAAGTGAATAAGCTGTCTTATAATTTCCTTGCCTTCGCTGTCCTTCGGATGTGCTTTACCTGCTAAAATAATCTGGACCGGCCTTTCAGGGTCGGTGAGAAGCTTAACGAGCCTTGCGGGGTCCCTGAAAAGCAGGTTACCTCTTTTATAAGGTGTAAACCTCCTTGCAAATCCGATTGTCAAAGCCTCCGGGTCGAGAACCTCATCCGCCCAGTTTAATTCGGTATGATACGTGCCTCTGCGCTGCATCTGGGCTTTGAGCCGTGTTCTTGAAAATGCCACGAGGCTTTCCCGGTTACGCTGATGAATACGCCAGAATTCCTCATCAGGAATCTGCTCGATAGTCTCGCAGTTAATACCGTCAATAAGCTCATCAGCCCAACTGGATCCAAGATACCTTTCATACAATAAGTTCATCTCTTCAGAAATCCAGCTTTTGACATGCACTCCATTTGTAATCGAAGTTATAGGGACCTCATCTTCAGGCACGTCCTGCCATAAAACAGACCACATCTTCCTTGAGACCTGACCATGCTTAATGCTCACGCCATTTTTGTATGAGCTGAGCCTGAGTGCGAGCACAGGCATTTTGAAAGGCTCTTTACTGTCCTTTGGAACAATCTTACCGAGACCTAAAAACTGCTCCTTACTTATACCGAGCTTCGGATAATAATCGGCAAAATATTTATCAACCATCTCGACCGGAAATTCGTCATTTCCGGCCTTTATAGGTGTGTGTATTGTAAAAACGTTTCCTGCCTTTGTGGCTTCGAGAGCTTGTTCAAAACTTATATTAACTTTATTTTTCAATCGCAGTATTCTTTCCAGGCCCATAAAGGCGGCATGCCCCTCATTCATATGACAAACGGTCGGCTCAATACCCATAGCCGACAAAGCCCTCAAACCGCCTATCCCGAGCATAATCTCCTGGCAGATTCTCATCTCGAGGTCTCCGCCGTAAAGATATGCAGTAATCATCCTGTCTTCAGGGCGATTATCCGAAATATTAGTATCCAGTAAATAAAGCTTTACTCTCCCGACATTGACCAACCATATCTGGGCCTGTACCGTTCCTGTCGGATATTCGACGCTGATTTTTAAAGGCTGGCCGTCGGATGTCCGAACGATTTCGACCGGCATATTATAAAAATCATTTTCGCTATACACTTCCTGCTGCCACCCATCGACATTCAGATACTGGCGAAAATAGCCTTTCTGATATAAAAGCCCAATTCCTACCAGAGGCACACCCATATCCGAAGCACTCTTTAAGTGGTCACCAGCCAGGACACCCAATCCCCCTGAATAAACCGGCAGACATTCATGAATGCCGAATTCGGCGCTAAAATATGCGACTAACGGCTTATTGGAATCAGAACTAATTTTGTCAAACCAGGTGGGCCCTTCAAGATATGCCCGCAGCTTTTCTGCTGCTCGCTTGAGCTCGCTTACAAAACCGCGATTCTGCGCGAGCTCATCCAGCCTATTCTGTGAAACTCCGCCGAGTAATCTGATAGGATTGTGAAACCACGCTCTCCATAACTTACTGTCAATCCTCTTGAAAAGCTGTACAAATTCGAGGTTCCAGCACCAAAACATATTTCTGGCGATAAAATCCAGGTCCCTCAAAGACTCCGGTAGCGCCGGCAAAACAGTAAAAGAATGCACCCCAAGCATAATTACCTCTTTATAAATCCTTTCATCACAAAGATTAAGAAAACTATTTTCAGGCTCATAAAAGGCCGATAGTTTTCACTTATTTAATCGTCAAACAGAACCTCTACCTTAATCCGAAAAGCAGGCAAATGAAATTTTGAAATGTCACCAAAGTCCGATATTTATAACGATTTCACAAAACTAATCTTGAAAGATACTCGGTTCAAGATTCAGTATATAAAGTGACAATTCTACGCTTCTAAGGCTAAGGGACGGCTTTTTTCATAAAAAAAGCTGTGCATGGCGCAAAACAAAAGGCCTGTATAAACACAGGCCTTTTATTGACAGCAAGGTTTTCCTCCGCAAGTGCCGTAAGAAAGAATCTTGAATAAACCCAGTATTTCAAAGTGGGTAATCGTTACTTGTGACCGAAAGTCCCATCAAAGCAGGCGTTTCCGATACCTCAAGGTCCGACTTCCCTGAACGTGGGTATATCGGTTTTTTCAAAAAATGCTTCCTCTACGAACACCGCAGGGGTCAACCTGCAACATTACCTATATTAACAAAATATCAATAGAATTTCAAGCAAATTTTCTTTAAATATACAACAGCTCCAATTTTTGAGAGAAAAACAACTTACTAACATTATATCGGCCGTAAAAAGGCCCTTTTAGTAATAGTTTTTTTATTTTATACCTGAACAAAATAAGTAACCTGAAGACCGCGTGCCCTTTAATTTAAAAAAGTTCCTGTTAAAAATTCTTCAATCAGCCGGCAGGCATCTACCCTCAGACCAGTCAAGAAGGGATTTGACTTTCTCCGCCATTGTCCTCGACAAAGGCGGTGAATTCTTCAAAGCAAAAAAGATTTTTTCAGTATCAAGCTCAGTTTTACTCGAAAACGCCTGATAAAGAGCCGAGAGAACCGCCTGTTCTATTTCAGAACCACTGTAACCTTCTGAAGCATCTGCGAGTCTTTCAAGGTCAAATTTGCTGGGCTCACGGTTACGTTTTCTCAGATGAATCTCGAAAATCTCACTTCTTACATCTTTCTTGGGCAGGTCGATAAAAAATATTTCATCGAAACGACCCTTGCGCAAAAGTTCCGGCGGCAGAGCCTCGATATCATTGGCCGTAGCAACTACAAAAACAGGCTGCTCATGCTCCTGCAGCCAGGTAAGAAGGGTTCCAAACATTCTCTGAGACAATCCCCCATCGGCACTTCTGCTGGCCGCCGAGGCAAAAGCTTTCTCGATTTCATCTATCCATAAAACCACAGGAGCCATCATCTCCGTCTGCTTGAGGGCTTCGCGAAGATTACGCTCCGACTCACCTATGTAACTCGCATACAAAGTCCCCGGGTCCATTTTCAATAAAGGCTGATGCCACGCAGTTGCAATCGCTTTTGCACACAGGCTTTTCCCTGCACCCTGAACGCCAAGCATAAGAAGCCCCCGAGGAGCCGCTATCCCGAATTGCTCAGCCTGCGAAGTGAACGCAGCTTTGCGAAGCTCAAGCCATTGTTTCAACCGCCTCAATCCCCCTATCTCGCTCAAATCAACAGGCGTCTTGATGTATTCCAGCAGGCCGCCGTGCTGAATAATTCTTCTCTTGCTTGCAAGAACAACGTTAATATCATCATCGTCAAACCGCTGATTATCAGCTATAGTGCCGCTGATAATCTGTTCAGCCTGCCGGCGGTTAAGACCGCGAAGGTTTTTAATGATTATGTTCAAACCCTTCCGCGTAATGCCAATTTCAATAGGCTTTTTCTGGTGCAGCCTCTGCAGGGTTTCACGTATGATTTCCTCAAGCTCTTTTTCATCGGGATAAGAGATTTCAAACGGACGAGTGTAAGATTTAATTACATCAGGCAGTTTGTCACTATCATCAATCATTACAATAGTGCTCGAAATCTTACTGAAGCGATTAACCATATCACGAAGAATTCGCAAAGGTCTTCCCGCCCTGATATGTTCGGCTATATCAAGCGTAACACATATTGAACCCGGCTTTGAAGCCGCGAGATTGGAAAGGCCTGTTTCCGGTTTCAAGGTATCCGGCAACGGTGGCCCATCTTCGAGCAGACATAACCCTTCTCTGACACCTTCGGAAACCGACCATATCCATAAATCACGGCCGAATTTTCTCGCTGCCTTTCTGATAATATCAAGCGCATACTGTTCCTCATCCGTAATAATCGATATGCAACTGTATCCGCCGGCGATGAGTTTTTCAAATCGCTCGTAATCATTCATCTCGCACCGCCAAAAAATATGATTAAATCCAGATTCGAAATCAAGCTGTCCGCAATTCAGCTCCGGTAGCTTTTTTCAATTCCGCAACAATATTATTCTGGAAACCATCAACAGCATTATGTGTCAGGGTACCCTGCTCATCTCTGAACCGCAGGGTGAAAGTAACACTTTTTTTCCCGCCAGGAATACCTTTACCTCGATATATTCCAACAAATTTGACCTCTTCCAGCTCAGCAGAAGATTGCTTTTCTATCGCACCTGCGATATCAGCCCAGATAACCTCTTCATCAACTACAAGCGACAAATCACGCTCTATAGCGGGAAATTTTGGTATCTGGGCAAATTTTACCGCTTCAGTCTGCAAGGCTTCGAGCTCGTCTAAATCCATCTCTGCCGCACAGACCTGTACATCCGTGAAGTCGAATTTATCCTTTACCTTATCCGAAACAACACCTGCAGTACCTATCATCTTGCCGTTCGCGGATATCACAGTTGCCGTCTGTGCCCATACCAAATCTTCTCGTGTAAAAACAACCTCTGCATTTCTGTCAAGTGTTTTTATGAGCCCTTCTATTACACCTTTTAGTCCTCTAAATTCGCCATCACAAGACAGGGCCAGCCTCGTCCTCTCAATCGGCAAACTACCCTTTTCCCTTGGAACGAAGGTGTCTGCAATCTCAAATATCCTGCAGGGAGTATTCTTAACATTCAAATTGGTCTTCACAACGCCCAGCAAAGAGCCAATCAGTGTTTGCCTTAGCAGATTCACACTTTTTCGCGATTCGTCCCTGACAGCCAGGTTCCGGTTTTCGCGAGTGTCGCTGAAAAGCTCAGCTATATCATCTGCTACAAATGTCACATTAATCGTTTCATAGTAACCGCAGCCGTTAAGGTATTTACCAACAACTCCCCTCAGCTTTTGACGCTTATCAACAGGAGCAACAACGATATTTATTTTCTCTTCGGTCGGAAGCTTATTGTAACCATATACACGAGCAACCTCCTCAATCAAATCAGCCTCGCGATAAACATCTGCTCGCCAGGAAGGAACGCTGCATTCTATAAAACTATCTTTTCTTTCAGGATTAAAACTTAACGCCGACAATATCCTCATCACATCATCAGCAGCTACTTCGATACCAAGCAGTTTATTAACTCTGCCCGGCCGCAGTGACACCTTTCTTTGCTCAGGTCTTTTGGGATAAACATCTACCACGTCCTTTGCAACTTTACCGCCTGACGCCTGCACAATAAGCTGTGCCGTCCTTCTGGAAGCCCGGTCAACATTTTCAATATCGACAATACGCTCAAATCTGAAAGCCGCCTCAGAAGGAAGATTAAGTCTTCTGCTTGTATTGCGAATCGTCACCGGGTCAAAATACGCATCTTCCAGCAGGATAGTATCAGTATCGGCTCCGACCTCAGTATATAAACCACCCATCACACCAGCTACGCCTACAGGCTCTTTAGCATCGGCAATAACAAGCATATCATTAGTAAGCTCGCATTTTGTACCATCGATACTGACTATCATCTCGCCGGCTCGTGCTCTTCTTACTATTATTTTTCCCTCTTTAATTTTTTTATAATCAAAGGCGTGCGGCGGCTGGCCTGTCTCCAGCATCGCATAATTCGTTGCATCCACAACATTGTTGACACTACGCATCCCCACTGCTTCAAGCCTTTTCCTCATCCAGTCCGGTGAACGACCGACCTTTACACCCTCGATAATCCTCGCAGTATATCTGCCGCACAAATCAACATCTTCAATTTCAACACTGACAAACTCGCCGGCCTCTTTTTGCGATTCTGCCAGCTCAATAGCCGGTATTTTCAGCTCTCTACCCGTTGCCGCAGCAAGCTCTCGCGCAATACCTATATAGCTCAGACAGTCCCCTCGATTGCTTGTAACCTCGATATCGATTACTGAATCGTCCCCTAAATGCTCAATCCCCTCACAGCCAAGGCCGATATCGCTTAGAATCTGTGCTGTCTGCTCGGCAGATTCTGAAACCTCGACATAATCGCTCAACCAGCTCAACAGGATTTTCATAATCAAAACACCGCAAAAAAACTAACTGAATTTGCCCATAAGATACTGCCGGGCTCTCGTGCTGTCAATAACCGATTTATAATGCTGTATTTACAGATTATAAGTCAAAGAACATAAAATATTCTGACGGCAGATTTTATTCTTCCGTATTTTCATTTTTTGCTTATAATATGACAAACTAATATTGAAGGGTATCTATTATGAGAAGAGTTAATTCATTTTGGCTGTTAGCAGTTTCTCTGCTTATAAGTATTATGATGTCCGGCTGTGTGGAGCGACAGCTCACAATTAATACAGTACCTTCAGGTGCATTGATAGAGCTCAACGATGAACAAATCGGTTTATCCCCCGTTACAGTCAATTTTAACTGGTATGGTGACTATAATGTTACTGTTCGCAAGGAGGGTTTTGAAACATTAAAAACACACCGCGAATTAAAAGGCCCCTGGTATGATAAATTCCCCTTCGATTTCTTTGCTCAGATTTTAAGTCCAAAAAAGATTGTCGACAAATACGAATGGTCTTTCGAGCTCGAACCTAAAAAAGAAGTCAATCGAGAGCAGCTCCTCCAGGACGCTCAAAACTTAAAAGAGAATATGCAGTAATATAAGCTTAAAAGAATTCGCAAAGTGAGATGGTCTGAATCCGCTTTTTTAATCAAACTTTTTTTCACAAAAGATTCTCGTGATACCAGTCTATGGCTGATTGCAGACCCTGCTCGAACGAAACATTTGGTTTGAAGCCGATAAGCTTCTCGGCTGCTGTGATATCAGCCAGTGAATGTTTGACATCACCTGGTCGCGGGTCCGTGTATTCGGGTTTAACATTCTTACCTGTGAGATTGTTTATCATATCAATAATTTCGTTAACGGTCACAGCCTTTCCACAGGCGATATTTATCACCTCTCCGTTCGTCTTCTTTGCCCTTGCAGCAAGCAAATTGGCATCAACCACGTTATCAACATAAGTAAAGTCACGGCTTTGCTCACCGTCACCATAGATTGTCGGCGGCTTATCTTTTAGTATCGCTGTTACAAAGGCAGGTATTGCCGCTGCATACTGGCTGGTGGGGTCCTGATGGGGGCCGAAAACATTAAAATAACGCAGAGATATAGTCTCAAGACCAAAAACCGTGAAAAACACCTTACAGTAATATTCGCCCCCAAGCTTGGAAGCTGCATAAGGCGATAAAGGTTCCGGCCGCATTGTCTCAACCTTAGGCAAAACAGGCGTATCGCCATAAGCAGAAGAGCTGCTCGCATAAACAAAACGCTTCACACCCGTATCGCGCGCCGCCAGCAGCACAGTAAAAGTCGCATTCAAACAATGTCTGTGAGTAGCTGCAGGATTATCTACGCTTTTGGGAACTGAAGGAAGTGCCCCCTGATGCAAAACAACATCGATATCTTTCATCGCCTCACGGGCGACCCTCTCGTCACCCATATCCGCTTCTATGAATTCAATCCTGTCGATTATAGAGGCGAGATTGCTTTTCTTGCCCGTTAACAGATTATCAATTACCCTGACAAAGCAGCCTTCTTCAATAAGTTTTATGCATATATTAGAACCAATGAAACCGGCTCCGCCAGTGACCAAAAATCTTTCCATCAAAAAATCCTTTAGAAACAGCGAATTTGAAGCAAACTATACAGTTTAACCAGACGATGAGCTTTAATGTGCCACGGCGTTAGCCATCTGCAGCTTCTGATACTCACGATATGCTTTGAACTGCTCTCGGAAATAACCGCCCTTCATTGGCTGTACTGCTACTAGTACACAGCCGATGATAGTGGCCTTCACCTGCCTTAATTCAGCTATAGTTCTCAAGGCTGCACCTCTGGTTGTTGTCGTCGCATTAAACACCAGAACAATTCCGTCAACAAGACCAGCCAACCGCTTTACATCACTGACCAGAAGCACTGGCGGCCCATCAATAACAACATAATTATATTTCTCACGTTGATATTTGATAAACTGCTCCATTGCCGCACTACCCAGCAGTTCAGCCGGATTCGGCGGCAGCATACCCGCGCTAACCACATCAAGGTTCTCGATGCTGCTTGGTCTAATTACTTCATGATAACCGCAAAGGCCGGAAAGTACGGTACTTAAACCCAATTCATAACCGCTGTTTTCCTCGCTTTCTTCATTGTCGTTTTCAGCTTTTAGAACCGGTACGGGCTCGGAAGATGTGAAAATCGTACTTATACTCGGACGCCAGAAGTTCGCGTCTATAAGCAGCACCTTGTTATTTTGACAAGCCATTGTCGTAGCAAGATTAACCGTCACAGAAGTTTTACCCTCACCAGCCATACCACTGCTTACCAGAAAAATCCTGAAGTCAGGTGCAGACGATATCAAATTGCTTCTGAATCTCCGGTAAGCCTCCGCTATCACTGAATAGGGCGCTTTATTTACTGCCATAACAGGGTCAATACTTTTGAGTTGCTCATCTTCGGCAACATCTGGTACCACACCCAAAAGAGGTATACGCAAATATCTGCCAACATCTCGAGGTGTCCGCACAAGATCATTCAAGCGTTCTATAACAAATGCAATGCCCACTCCCAAAAAAAGCCCTAATAACGTACCGCCAGGGAAAAACATCTCCCAGCGAGGAAAACTTACATCCAGCGGGACAAGAGCCTCGCCCATTTTACTAACCTTTGATGTTTCCGGGTCATTAAGTTTTATACTATACGTTGAAATAGCATTGTCAATCTCTTCCAGATCTTTTTGTTTTTCTTCTCTTTGAATCTGCATGTCTTCAAATTGAACTCGTGCTAAATCAAGTTGCTTCTGAACCGCTTCAGCTTCTTCTTTCTGTTTTTGCAACTCATCGAGACTGCTCTTCAATATCTCCAGTGTATCCTGAAAATTTTTCAGATTTGATTGTCTAATCAATTCGCCTATCTCGTTTTTTCTTTGTTCCCTCTTTTCATCGATTTCATCTATCCGCTCCTGTATCTGTTGCGTCACTCTGTGATCTTCACCATACTTTGTAAGCCTGCTTGCTAATTCCACTTCCAATGCCACACGAGTCTGAAGAAGACCAGTAACTACAGGGTCACTTTCCACCATCCTGGAAACCTGCTCTTTTATCGGACCCGTAGCCTGTCTTTCTAAGGTTGCTATAGCTGTCCTTGTATTTGAAATACTGAGAATTAAATCATTTTTTTCCAGATCAAGATCAGAAACTCTTCGTGTAACTACATCCATATAGTTATGTGTTTCAAGGTCGGTAAAACCAGATTTAAGGCGAAGAGTATCCAAATTATTTTGTATTGTCGTCAATTCATTACGAACGCTCGTATATTGCTCCCGAAAGATCTTTAACCTTTCTCTTATACCACTGGCTTCTCCCTCTCCGCGCTCCCTGACAAACAAATTAACAACCTCATTTGCTATCAGTGCTGCTTCATCCGGATTATGGCAGGTCATAGAAATAGTAATCAGGTCACTATCCCTTTCAGGTGTTGCCCTAAGATTTTTCTCTAAATTCGGAATCGCCTTTCTAATTGCTTTTTCAACGCTTATTTCTCCTTCTGAACCGCCTTTGGTCATGCCGAAATTTCTAAACCACTCAGTTTCTTTAACCCTGTCTCTGCTCAATAATCCACGAAAAAAACCCTGCTGGGCTAATTGCGAAGCTAAGGTTCTGCGATAAGAATATTGAATGTCCTGGCCTACCATATAAGGTGTTATCTGCATAGGATTCCTTTCCGCAGCTGATAAAACCTCAATATACGTAGCCGCTGTATAATCCGGAAAATAACTTTTCAGTAAAAACCAGGAAGTAACTCCGACAATAAGACCGGCCACGGTGGATAAAATTATCAGAAAAATGTGCTGACGCAGCATTCCTATTACTTCACCTGCTGTTAAGCTTGCAGCAACTTCAGGAACCGGTCTTGCGATCCTACCTGCTACTTGTGTTTGCATTTGTTTCGTCATTTTCGCTTCATTTCCCACTTCAATGTGCCGCTCACGTCAAACATATAATTTCTTCAAAACAAGATTCAGTCTTCTGAAAGCCGCGCAATCGCGGACTCTATCCTTTCACTATCGACCTGAGATATATTATTACCGCCCACAGCAAGCGCCTGTTTATAAGCGTCGATAGCCTGCAATTTCGCCCCGAGTTTTTCTCTTATCATTCCCAAACGCTCATAGACATTCCACGATACATTCATCTGACGCATTTGAAACTGCTGTATAGCTTCATACATATATCCTTCCGCCTCGGTGTATTTCCCGTTTAAATACAAAACGTACCCGTAAGTATCCAAATACTCTGGGTGGTTCGGCCTGATCTCATATGCTCGCTTTGAATACTCCAGAGCCTTTTCTAACCTTTCACCGCTTTCTGCTATCATAAAAGCCAAATTATTCAAAACATCCGCACTCCTACTTTTCGGCATTTCATTAAGCAAACTTTCGTATCCATCGATAGCCCTTTGCAGATAACTTTTATCGGAACTTTGCTTATAAGCAGCGTAAAGGGCATCTGACTTTTTAACAATATAAGTCATACTCATTCTGTTGTCTGGTCCGATAATAGCAATGCACCTGTCGATAATCTCAATGGCCTCGTCGTATTTGCCTGTAATTAAACTAAGGTTAAACATAAATAGATTCGCTGACAATGATTTCGGGTCCTGACGGATCTTTTCTTCGCAATACGCCTCCACCTGCTCTCTGCCGATAAGCTGGTACATAACCTTAAGTATCTCAAATTGGAGGGCCTCATTAGTTGCGGTTTTATCGGCTGCCTGGCGGGCATATTGTATAGCCTTGTCTTTATTTCCAAGCCTCGCCTCTGCATCCGCCATCTCTATCAAGGCTATAGGAGCAAATTCTGTATTTATATATTTTTCAGCTTCATTAAAAAGTTTATCATACTGTCCAGACTTCAAAAGCGCCTCAAAATATCCATTTAACGCCGGCCAACTGCCCTGCCCATTCTCCCTGCTTTTACTCCAAACCTGGCTGTACAACTGCTCTGCAAGTCTAAAATCACCTTCCTGCAAAGCAAATGCGGCTGCTCTATTAAGCCAGTAAAAATTGTCAGGAAATTCTTTACGTGTATCATCGTACAACTCTCTCAAAGGCTGTTTTCTGCCAAGCCTTAAATATATCTGTTCAAGCAACAAACACGCGTCGAGGGAAGCTTCCGAAGAATTAATTATATCTCTCAACTCAGATATGGCGTATTCACTACGACCCTGTGCCAGATAAGCTCTTACCCGGAAAAGCCTTGTCTCCGTATTAGTCGCCAGCATCTCACTCCTGTCAAAATCACTGATTGCCTTATTATAATCAGCCATTAATAGATATATCTGCCCTCTCAACAACCAGGTTGACGCATTTTTATTGTCGCTCTCAATACTTCGGTTTGCCATATCAAGCGCTTGTTCCAGACGGCCGCGCCTCATCAGCAACCACGCCTCAATGTACTGTGCTGTCGGCTCATTAGGATATTTCTCTCTCAAGCTTTGCAGCTTGTGCTCTGCTTGCTGAATCAGGCCGACATTGAGGTAAACCTGAATCTGCAAAAGTCGATTGCCGATATTATCCTCAAGGGCCAACAGTTCTTCAGAATACCTTTGTGCATTTTCCTTTTCCAGCGTTTTTTCAGTAACAAGCAAAAGCCCCCGAAGTACTCTCTTATCTGTCTTATCTTCCGCATATAACTGTTCTAAAATGCTTTCGGCTTTTTCGTACTGACCAACTTGATAATAATATGACCAAAGTAGCCTCTGGCTCTCGGATTCTGCTAACAGCTTTTCTGCCTCGTCCCCTCGCCCGATAGCTCTTAAAAAATTCGCGTAACTATAGGTCGCCTCCTGATTATCAGGCTCTATCAATAGAGCATCTTTGTATGCCGAAATCGCCATATTAATCATTCCTTCTTTACGAGCCTTATCTGTTTCCTTAATAGCTATATCCCCCACCACATCGCCAAGCAAAATCGAATCCCGTACAGTCGAAGAAACACTACGGATGTATTGCAAAATCGCCACAGCTCTATCTGGTTCGGTAGATCTCACCAAGCCAGCATAAAATCTATACAAATCTAAGTCGCCTGGATTAACCTTCATCGCTAAGGCAAGAGTATTCTTGAGTTCTTCCTGTTGCTCAAGCGTGACAGCTTTTCCAAGTTTTTGATTACGCTGACTAAGAAACGCCGCAAGATTTGTGACAATGGAACCATCCAGAGGATTTAAGGACACCGCCTTTCGAGCATCTTTCAGGGCCGCCTGCTCATCTCCAAGAGCCATATGAACTTTACTTCTTAACAAGTAACCGTAAGAAAAAATAGGCCTTTGTTCTAAACAATCGTTATATAAAGCCAAGGCTTTATCCACCTGCCCCTGAGAAGCAGCAAGACGAGCAGCAAAAAAATTACCCTCACACTCGTCAAGATTATTAACTTTGGCAATATCTTTCAGCCTCTCCGCCAGCTGCCAGTCTCGACTCTGCAAAGCAACCATAAAAAAGTCACTGATAACTAAACGCTTTCTAATTACTACCTGTTCATTTTCACCTTGAATTTCCGGAATAGTTTCCCCAACCAAATATTCCCCTATTACTTTCCTATACTCCTGCGCCGCTTTATCCAATTGTCCCATTTTTCCATATAAAGAACCAAGGTCAAAAGCTCTTTTCATCGGGTCCGATGCCTGCTTCAAAACAGACTCTTTTATTTCATCACGCCTGCGGTCAGCAATGTTGTCCGGCTCGGGTTCGGCAAGCAATCTCTTATAAAATAAAGCGGTAGCATTATCAGGTAAAGACCGCAAAATCACATCTACCAAATTCTTCGCTTCTTCGAACCTTCCCAAAAAGATATTATCCTCACAAAATCTGGAAACATAGGCATCTTCCACAGCCGAGGCTTCTATGCTCGACAACTTGATTATAAGAGAAGATAAAGCGTCTTCATGGCGGGACAATTCCCCTAAAAGGACCCCCTCAGGCACTCCAGGCCGACTTCTATCCTCTCTACGTTCTACTTCAAAAAGCCCCTGTGCAAACCCATCTATTCTATTCTCGGTCAAAGCTATTTGCGTTTGTTTTACTCTGGTCTGCTCCAATGCTATTCGAAGTTTGAGCGTATCAACATCCTCCTGCGGCTCCAAAGCCAACGCTTCTAACGCCTCTTCAAATTGACCAGCCCCTATATAAGCTTGAATCTTAAGAGAACGACTTCTCTTATTGGAACCGAATGCCTTTTCATAATGACCTATATTTGTCAAAGCTGCTGTCCAGTTTTCCATTCCAATAAGAGCCTCGGAATAGTCAAGAACCGCCTCAGGTCTCGACCAACTGGAAATGCCAGATCGTATAGCATCGGAAAGAAACGTTACACACCCTCCTCGTTCAGAAGTATTTTCAAAAGCCTTGGCAAGCAGATAAGGAAGTTGTGGGTCCATTCGGACAGTTCCTTCAGAGGCTTTTATCTGCTCATATGCCGCATACATCTTTCTGATTGCAACGCTTCTATTGCCTTTCGCAAACTCAAGCATCCCCTCCCATTTAGTAACATTGATGTTCTCACCACTGCCGAATATCTGTTCAATCTGGTACACTGCTTCTTCAGCTGAGGCGATAAGTTGTTGTTTCTCAGACTCGGATATGGGCCTAAAGGATTCAACTAACTGTTCGATATAACGGTCCGCAAGGAAACTATAAATACCTAACCGATTCGTCCTATTTTCCCACACTCGCGGGCCTGTTGTTTCCTGTGCTCCAGGAAGTTCAAGAGCTCTCTTGGCCAAACTTATCGACTTCTCTAAAACCTGCTCGTCTGTTCTGCCGTCAATTGAAAACTTAAAATAATTCATCGTTGCCGCCCCTATTAAATACAAAACATTTTCCTGATCCAGCAAAACAGCCTTGTCAATAGCAGCAACATTTTTATCAATATTTTTCGGGCCAATTAACGAATAATAACCTGACAACATCGCAAATGCTCGTGCACTTGAATCAAACTTTTCTACAAGTGATAAAAACTCAGGTTCAAGAGATTCTATCGCTTCCTGCCCTTCTCTGCCTGCTAACGTGAGCTTTAGACTCAGAAGATTGATATGCGCTCTAACATTATCTTCTGCACCTTCAACACACTCGGTTAAAAGTGCCTCAGCCTGCTGTGTCGATCTTTCTCTCGCTTCAAAATCACCTCTCCCAGCCTGATTCTCACCTTGAAATCGTATTGCCTGCGCCATAAACCAACTAACATTAACATTTGCCGGCTCAAGCTCTTTAACCTGTCTAAAATCTTCCATTGCTTGTTCACATACCTGCTCCGGTGCACCCACTATTCCCCTCCTTGCCATCTCGAATCTGGCTCTGCCTCTAAGCAAATACAAATAACAGTCAAGCCGGTTTGAAAGAGAGTCTTGAAGCTCATCAAATGTTTCCCACTCGGATAGGCTTTCAGAAAAAAAACTTCTATCTACATTTTCTAAGAATTCAGAAACCTCTGAGTCGATCCTTTGCCACAAGCCGTCCACACCGCTGCTCGCCATTATGTAATTATATCTTAAACGTTCAAGGCGAGCCTTAGCATTAGTCGGGTCTATCTGAACTATATTCTCCCAGCAATTCCGTATTCCTGACCAATCCTCTTGTGCATGATAAACATCGGCAAGCTTAAAAAATATCTCTACCTTCAATGAGTCTTTTCTGGCCCTACGAACGGCCTTTACAAAATTGCTTTCTGCAGATCCATAATCCTTCGCTGCTACCGCTTTTTCACCATCTGAAATAAAACTATAAGGATCGCCGCGGAATTGAAGAATCAGCATAGTCGCGCCAAATACTACAACCAAAAATATAATCAAACCTATAATCGCAACTTTTTTATTCAGCTTTCTTACTGCCATAATCCAACCTCACATTAGTATCATTGAACATCAAATCACTTCTGCTTATAATTTATCGTTCCATCTCAGGCCAATGTTTCTCTTCCAATATCGGCAAAATAATGCTTAAAAGCTTTTTGCTTGCCGAAATAGCCTCCTGCTGGCTTGGGTAAAGCCGCTTTCCAAACTCGGTATCATTAAAAAATTCAAACTCAACCTTCGAAAAATACGAATTTTTCCGAAAAAAGTTCTTACTAAGAATAGACCTTGCACTGTCTCTGCTGTTTGCATAAAGGCCATCAACATTAATAAAGTAAAGGACCGGAAAACGTACTTCAGAACCTAAAAGGTCTTGTTTCGTACTACCAAAAAAAAGAAACTTCACGGGGATTTTCTTTTCAAAGTTTCCCACCGTTATATCAAGAGAAAAACTCTTTGACTCAAGAAGCTGATTACCTCCGCCCACATAACATTCTTCAGGGACATGAGGCACCATATCCGGAAGCTCGTAATAAGTAATAAACAATAAACATTTCCGTACAAGGCTATTCACAGGCACTTCTGTATCTTCTAAATACCACTGAATATAATCTTCTGTACCGAGGCTTTTAACAACTTCATCATAATCCACTTTTTCTTTGGCAAAAACTATGTACGGACCCAAACCATCCTCATCCAGATAATCCAGACTTTTCCTTAAAGGCAATGGCTCTTTTTTGAGGTACCCTCCGAGGCCTCGTATCAATATCGGCATCCCAACCGCACTTATTGCAAGAACCGTAACACATATCAAAAAAGCTGGTTGTACATATAATCTTATAACAGATTTAGCTTTCACAATCAACCATCTTTAAAAAAATAACTTACGGGCTTTTTCGAACAATTACGTCTTCTTCACTAATCACTTTTGGTTCAACAAATAAATTTGACATAAACCAAGCTATAAAATAGTACAGCCCAAATGCTAAAACCAGCATTCCCATACCGAGAATATCATGGTAAAAACCCTGTGCATACTTTGGGTCTATAAATACATGAATAAAACCGGTAACTGTAACACGTACAATATTGCAAAATATCGCTATCGGTATAGTAGATGCCAGCAGGACCATGCGCTGCCATATAGGCCGGTAGTGCAAATACGCCATCGCAACACCCAAAGCCAAAAAGGCCATTAGCAATCGCATACCGCTGCAGGCCTCTGCCACATTTAATGCCGGCTCCATGTGCTTTCCCTTGTAAAAGACATCTATGATCACTCCGCTGACCGAAGCTTCCAAACCGCTAACCAAATTAAGCAAAGCTGTTGCAATCACAGCTGCCAGCTTTCGCATCGGCATAGTAAGCCGAATATAGTAGCCCTGAGGCAGTGGAATCGCAAATATCAAAAAAAATACAGCAAGCCAGGTATACTGTACCATTTGCCAGCCGCACAAAAAAAACACAATTGTTCCAAGAGTTGTAACCATCAACACTTGGCGAATATAGGTAGCCCTAAGGCTCGGGATGGACATATTGAGAATATAAAATACAAGACAGCACAGCAAAAAAAACAAACCGACGTAGTTAGGTCTGGACCTCAGAGTCAATATCTCTTTTTTACGCTGATTTATAAAGTATAAGCTGAAAAAGGGAATGAGAAATCCGTGAGACCAGCTCGGATCCGAAATCCATTTAAAAACGATTCGCTCTATCTCGTATCGAAAAGTCCACCAGAACAAAACCCCAATTATCAATATCTTTATGTAGCTGTGCAAGCCGAGTTCAAGCCAGCTTATCCGAGTCGTACTTGCTTGCTTGCTGTGTGAACTAACCGTTTCAAAACTCTCTGCCATAATCTCAGCATTATACCAAAATTTCCAGGCTTTTCACAGCCAAAAAGGTCCGACAGCCTTTCAAAACCAAAATCCCAACAGCAGATTCCAGTCATAAATAAAGCCGAAGCCATAGGTTGTACAAAAAGCAATTCGTAACCGTGCAAGCCATCCTAACGCAAACGGTGCTTTCGACAACAGAATAATCAATATCGTCCACTATACACTATAACAAGGTAATATTTTTTTTTACCACCGAATATCCCAACTCCCTGGATTTAAATCTTCGTATACAGCATAATCCCTGTATGCAAAGTTGCGGTCATAAACGAAGCCAAATCCGTAATTGGCACGGAAGGCACTCCGTAAGATAGCACGATAGTAAGTCGACGGATGTGTCCCAACATTGATTAAATCATGCGGTTTTATGAAAAAATCCGGCTGTTCGCCTCTGGCAATTTTATCCAGGTCCACCATTACGGTTTCTTCTTTATTTCTTCCGATACGCCTTGTTACCTCACAATGTTTTGGCCAAGCAAGACCACCAAGACCGCCTGCCGTTGCTATTGCCATCTTTAATGTTAAAGGCCGGCCGCTCATTACGAAAGCTCCAACCCGGTTGACATTACCCATAACATAAAACTCTCCAACAATGTCTGCCGGTACATAAATTGCATCTCCCTCCCTAATCACAATGTTATACTTCGGATCGCCAGCCAATAATTTATCTGTAGGAATCTTAATAAGTCTTACCTTAGGTTCGAGTGGCTCTTCGGCTTCCCATTCAAACTCGTAAGGCAAGACCGGCTCTTCTCCCATCCTGCCAATTCCTCCAGGCCGACCACCGACTTCAACCGGAACCCACTTTCCATCCTTGAATATCCATTCAACCTCGCCGGTTTCTCCCGCTTGTCCTAAACCGAGTTCAAAGCCTGAAAGCTCGCTCAGCAAATCTGTTCCGCCGGGGGATACTGCACTAAGAAGTTCCCGGTCTGTGGCCATTTCTGAAGAAGTCATAACAAGTTCATTACTTCTGCCTTTGTCGTTTTCGCTCCTCGGCATTATCATCCTAAGCATATCCTGTTCCGGCATATACCTTTCCTCGGTGTCGATTGGCCCGAGAAATTCTTCCTCTATGGCTGGAATTGCTTTTCTTACCTCCTTGGCCCGACGAGAAACATAAACATAGCTGACATTAAATTGAGCTACCCCACCGGACTGGGCTATAGCATCGAGCATGCGGAAATCATAACGAGGAATTCCAAACCTGCCGGGACCAGCTACTCCCTGTCCTGATATGGTAAATGTACGCTTCTGTGAACTCAACATAGTCACATTCACTAAGGGGGTTTTTAATAAGTGCGGTCTCAGAATATTCTTAATCTCCTCTTCGAGCTGCCTTTCAGTCAAACCGCTTGGCTCAACCACGCCAACTTCCATTATATTTATCTTGCCCGTTTCGTTTATCTGATAATCTTGTGCAAAAGTCGCATTATCCGCAAGCAATTCAAAGATTTGCACCCGTAAAACATCTCCCGGACCAAACGTATAGTCAGCCTCTTCTGCAACAATATCGGATAGAAGCGGTTCTTCAGCTTCCTCAAAAGCCGACGGTTCCTCATCTTCAACACCCAACGAATCAAGTATGACATTTACTGCCGGCACCGGACGAAACCTGCCTATCTGCGTCGGGTCAAGAACCCTGTTGTTATGGTCACAACCGGAAAAAAATCCGCAGAAAATTACCAAGATAATACAGTATCTAAAAAAGTTTTGAAAAACCGTATCACCAGCCGATACAAATGGTATATTCTGTATCTTTTCCATATTCCTAAACTTCCCTGTAATTCTCTTTAGCGCCTTCAGGACAAAGCCAAAATCTCTTATTCAAAGCCGCTCGATAAATTTTTATCGGTTTAACATAAGGCCTCCTTAACTTTTTTAACTCCATAAACTTAAGACAAAATTCAAGCCAACTTTTACTCCATTTTTATCAAAGCCCCAGGACCGATAATTTTTTAATTGGCAATACAGATAAAAAGCAGGGGTCAAATAAGAACGTGCGTACTTTGACAACCAGAATCATTCACGTAAAAATAATTAGGGACAAAAAATAATTGAGAATATCATACAAGAAAAGCCCCGATAATCCGCTGAGGCCTGCTGTTGTTATTTAAGACCGCCCTGGCCGGCAATCTTAAATCCGCCTCCACTACCAGCGATATTCTATCTTGGCAAGCCGTTTTTGCAAAACTCCGTCAGAACTTGCACTGAATATCTCCACCCTCTGAGGCAACACGATACTACCCTCTTTGATTTGAGTATAATTATAACCCCGAACAGCTAATAAATCATCAGAACCTTCACTACTATACCACACAACATCAATCATAGAGCTTTGTTGATTCCGACAGAAAATAACTTCCTCTTCGGCACCACTGCCCTGCTCTGTCTTCTCAGTTCTTATTACAGGCCAATAAACCTGACCTTCGATTTTTGTGAACCGCCTTATTTCCTTATACACCGCTGACTTATCCAAAAAGCGAGCAGGTGCTGTCATAATATCAAGCACTGCCATGGCAAAAGTCTTTGCACCTATCTCGACAGGCAGGGTCCAATTCTCTTCAGCCGTTTCTAAGATGCTGAATTTCCCCCTCGACAATTGGCAGACAAATTTTCCCCCCGGCTCTTCAGCCGAAATACGGATTGAATTCGACCAGGGATATATCTGATGAACCTGCTCGGTCAGATACAAACTCTTGTCCGGTTTATAGAATGTCGCCACACATTCAACTGATACTTCTTTAACCTCCATCCAGGCCTTCAAGCCGCCGCTTGCCTCGATCGCCGCTGACACAAATCTACGCTCCAGGGCGATTGAATCACTCTCAGCTCCAACAGCCAGCGGTTCGGTGACCGGCTTCGACTCTATCCGCCGTCCACACCCAATAGATAAGAGCAAAACCAAAATCCCTACAGCTATCTTCATAAATAACTGTTTCATATTAACACTCCTCCACAATCACTTTAAAACAGGCATTAACTCTCTGATTTCTCTTCGTCGCCGTCGCATTTTAAGTTCGCAAGCTGCTCAATAAGCCTATACTTCTCAGCAACGTCCTTTTTGGCAAGCTCCATAAGCCTGGCCGCTTCTTCCGGCTTGGACTGCTTCAACGTACGATAGCGGTTCTCACCGTAAGCGTAATCGACAAAATCTAAGCTCGGCGCTTTGGAATCAAGCTGCAGAGGATTTTTACCCTGCTCCTTAAGCAGAGGATTAAACCTGTACAACGGCCAATAACCGCATTCAACCGCCCTTTTCTGCTCATCGAAGCCTTTCGTCATATTGATACCGTGTGCTATACAATGCGAATACGCAATAATCAGCGACGGCCCGGGATACGCCTCCCCTTCCACAAATGCCTTAACCGTCTGATTCGGATTTGCACCAAGCGCAACCTTCGCTACATATATATTACCGTAAGTCATCATAAGCAATCCGAGCTCCTTTTTAGGCATCGACTTGCCGGCTGCTGCAAATTGTGCTACTGCCGCTCTCGGCGTTGACTTGGACATCTGCCCGCCCGTATTCGAATAGACCTCGGTATCAAGAACAAGGACATTAACATCGGCTCCGCTCGCCAGAACGTGGTCAAGCCCGCCATAGCCGATATCATACGCCCAGCCGTCACCTCCAAGCGCCCAGACACTTTTACGAACAAGATAATCGGCAACATCCAGCAACTGTGAGCACTCGTCACATTTACTTTTCTCGCACTGCTTTTTCAATTCATCAACCCGTTGCCTCTGCTCCTCTATCGCCTGCTGGACAGGGTCGTTGGCTAAAACAGCCTTTTTAATCTCTTCAGCCAGCTCCTTTCCCACACAGCCTTTAGCTGCAACCTTCTCAAGCAGCTCAAGAGCAAACTGCTTGAACTTATTGACCGTCAGCCGCATACCCATAGCAAACTCAGCACTATCCTCGAACAGGCTGTTACTCCACGTCGGCCCTCTTCCAT
>CAYNDE010000008.1:5274-29951 GCA_964395535.1 uncultured Pirellulales bacterium | reverse complement strand
GCGTGATGCGTATTGTGTCTGGGACATTGATAAATCCTTAAAAAATAAGAACTTGCAATTGATTTTTGACTTGGCCTGCTGGCTGCCCGCCTTCGGCGAGGCAAGATGCTTGAGGAGCCCACCTACGCTTCTCTCGAAGCTACGGTCGGGCATGCTTTCCTCCCTACGTGTGTTTTCTAACACACGAGGGTATTATACAAATTAAGGCCGTTTTTTCAATAAAAATTTAAGATTTTTTCACAACGCAGGGTCGGGAATTAAGAATGCAGAGAAAATAAAAGCAAAATCTTACTATAATTTTATTGCAATTTATCTTGACATAAAATGTTAAATAGGCCATAATTAAATCAGTTATTTTTTGTACCTGGAAGAGCGTTTTCAGGCTATCTTTCGGAAGCCTGAGGGAGTGAGTGATGAGAAAGAAAATCGGAGCGGGAGTGATAATTCAATTGCTGCTTGTGTCAATCGCGTTCGGCAGTCTTAAAACGAATATAGTCTATACTACAAATGAAATCATAGAGGGGCGGTGGGAATATAATTACGAAGTAATCAACCTGGATTTAGAGGTGCCGATTGAGCAGTTCAGTATCTGGTTCGACTACGGGCTTTATGAAGATATTGTAATTGAAACATCCGAGCCGCTTAGTTTAGAATGGGACGAGATAGTGATTCAGCCGGAACCTGTGATAGGTGATGACGGATTATATGATGCTCTGGCTCTGGTGGCAGGTATCGAGATTGGAGAGAAGGTGAGCGGATTTAAGGTAAGCTTCAACTGGCTCGGTGAGGATGAACCTGGCAGCCAGTTTTATGAAATAATCGACCCTGTGACTTTCGAGACGATTGATTCAGGCAACACGATACCTGAACCGTTGACAGTGATACTTCTCGGCTTTGGTGCTTTAGCTATGCACAGGAGGCAAAGGAGAGGTTAAAATGCGTAGGACAGGAAGCCTGAAAGTTTGCATAACACTGGTTATCATAACGACATTGAGCCTGATAACCAGGCAAGCGTGGGGGAAATACGGCGGAGGCAGCGGGACAGCAGAAGACCCATATCTGATTTATACAGCAGAGCAAATGAACAGCATTGGTCTGTATTATGAGGATTCTGACAAATATTTCAAGCTGATGGCTGATATTGACTTATCCGCCTACACGGGCATGGATTTCAATATCATTAGTTATTTCAGCGGTACGTTTGACGGCAACGGTCATAAAATCTATAACTTTAACTACTACGAGCCGGATGGCTATATGATAGGTATTTTCGGGTGGTTTAGTGGTACTGTGAAAAATCTGGGGCTAATATCACCTGATATTGATACATCCACAAGTGATCCTAATTGGGATGGAGGTTTTTTTATTGGCGCGCTTATCGGCTATTCAGATGGAGGAAATATATCCGGTTGTTATATTGATGGCGGAAGCGTTTCAGGAAACTATGAAGTGGGAGGATTAGCGGGAGTTTTCAGCAATGGAACAATGACCGACTGCTACTCAACATGCGACGTATCAGGTTTTAGCGCTGTTGGGGGACTGGTTGGCCTTAATGATTTTAAAGCAAGAATCATCAGATGCAATTTTTCAGGCAGTGTTTCAGGAGCAAATGGCTACATTGGCGGACTTGTCGGACTTAACGACGGTATGATAACGGCCTGCTATTCTGCCGGAAGCGTTATGGGAGTAACTTATGATTATTACGAAGGTACCGGCGGATTAGTGGGTGTTAACAGTGATGATGGAATAATTACCCACAGCTATTCGACATCTGACGTATCTGAACGTTATCTCGTTGGCGGGCTGGTCGGAGTAAGCTATGGCCGGATAAGCGACTGCTATGCTACAGGCAATGCTTACGGAGTTATGTGGATAGGGGGTCTGTTAGGAGGCAATGCCGGTTACGTTTACAGATGCTACTCCACAGGCAGAGCAATAGGGTCATCATCGGTCGGCGGGCTGGTGGGAGGCTCAGAAGGCGGAGTTACTATCGGCTCATTCTGGGACAGGCAAACGAGCGGCAATACCTCGAGCGTGGGAGGGACGGGTAAGACGACCAGCCAGATGCAAACGAAAAGCACTTTTACGTCAGCAGGCTGGAATTTTACAACGCCTATCTGGACAATCGAAGATAACGATTATCCACGGTTATGGTGGGAAGAGAACATACTATACGTGCCCGGCTATTATCCGACGATTCAGGCGGCGATTGACGCTGCAGTTGATGGTGATACAGTTGTTGTTGCTCCGGGCACATATACAGGCAATGGTAATCGCGATATAGAGTTTCTCGGTAAGGCGATTACAGTTCGCGGGGCAACGGGAGACCCGGACGATTGTATTATCAACTGCCAGGGAACAGAAGCTACCCCTCATCGTGGATTCAAATTTGTAAGCGAAGAAGACGAAAAAACCATCCTTGAGGCAGTTGCGATAACAAACGGATATGGACCACAAGAAGATATTCTGGGAACGGGGCAATTGTATTCCATCGGTGGCGCCGTTTATTGTAACAACAGCAGCCCAAATATAAGCAATTGCATCATTAACAATAACTCTGCATCTTCAGGCGGCGGGATTTCTACTCACGAAGGCAGCGCACCTATTATAAATAACTGCAATATAATTAATAATTCAAGCTCTTCTTACGGTGGGGGAATCTACAATGTACGCGATTATCCCGACAATGCAATTATAAGCAACTGCATTATCAAGGGTAATTCAGCAGCTTTGGGTGGTGGAATTTCCAACAGCTTAAGCAGTCCGAAGATAAGTAATTGCATCATCAGCAATAATTCGGCATCTTGTTATGGTGGTGGGTTTTACAATTCCAGCAGTAATCCGGCGGTAAGCAATTGTACTATCAGCGGTAATTCAGCAGTAGAAGAAGGCGGCGGAATTTATAACATGTTAAACAGCACTTCAAGTATAAATAATTGCAATATCGTAAATAATTCCGCGTGTTATGGTAGTGGAATGTCTAACTACAGCAGCGACGTGGTTATAAATAACTGCATTATGTGGGGCAATAATCCTACACCGCAAATACCTGAAGCATCGTCATCAGTAGTAGTCACTTACAGTGACATTCAAGGGGGATACACCGGTATGGGTAATATAGACTGCGATCCATTTTTTGTCGCTGCTGACAGCAATGATTTTCATTTACTGCCTGATTCGCCGTGTATAGATGCGGGAGACCCATGCTCACCGTGGGAGCTCGAGCCGTGGCCAAACGGGGCAAGAGTAAATATGGGTGCGTACGGCAATACGCCGGAAGCAACAAGAAGCAGAGACGGGTTGCAATTTGCGGAATTCAACATTATAGAAAAGAGCCGTATTGACCGAACTATTTTCAGGTACGTCCTGAGCCTGTCGCTATCCAATATAACAGAAGATAATATGACAGATGTATATGTTGAGCTAATCGATGCATCAGGCCAAGTTATCAATGCTATAGATGATGAGATATTTTATCCGTTGATTGAAGCTAACAGCACGGTTGACAGCAGCAGTTCCGAAGATTACTTCATAATTGAAGTTGACAGGTCTGAATTGATAACTCCCGGCCGACTTACATGGCAAGTTGATTACACCCGAACAGACAGCTCACAGATGCAAATGATGAGTGCCGCAGTACCGATTGAGGTAACTGGTGACATTTCGGGAGATGGGAAGGTTGATTTTGAGGATTTGTGGAGATTGGCAGAGATGTGGTTATGGACGGGACAGGCGGGTGAGATTGCGGAGGATACTTTTGCGGACGGTATTGTGAATTTTAAGGATTTTGCGAAAATAGCCAGAGGGTGGAGAGACTAATCGAAAATACCACAAACGTAAAGTTGGTTTGTACCAAAATGTAACTCCCAGGATAAACCTGGGGGCTTGAGAATTGTGAGTTAAACCCGCCGGATGAACATAAACAAAAACCTGCGGTGAAAGGGGAGGGGAAAAACCCTGCAATAAATTGCGGGGCTATATATTTTTAAAAACCCCCAGGATAAACCTGGGGGCTAAACGAACCCACGCACCTATTTGACTCATTCCAGGGTAAATCCTTCGACTCCTTCGACAAGCTCAGGATAAATGCGCTCAGGACAGGTAAAAAAGAAGATGAATGATTGGTAATTTGCAACATTTGCCGAAATTTATGCGATACAAATAGGTGCGGGGGTAACCAAAAAATAGATTTTATAGTTTTAGTTTTCTGAGCACCTGGAGATGTTCGAGATATTCTTTGGGGCCACCCTGGCGATAACCGGTCCTCGCATACTCTCTGCCATCGGCATCAGCGAGGATGACGGTCGGTAAACCAGGTACGCCATACTCCTTGTATAATTTTATGTTCCACCTATAGGCCTTCTGTGAGAGCAAGGATTTGTCCTGCGGGAAATCGAGAACCAGGATAACAAAATTCTTTGTAACCTCCTGTTTAAATAACTCGGTACCGAATACCTCGCTATCAAGCCTTTTGCACCAGGGACACCAATCGGAGCCGGTGAACTTCAGAAGGATGTCTTTACCTTCCTGAGCGGCTTTCATTTTTGCAGCCTCAAGCGGTGACGTGCCTTTTTCGCCGCAGGATACAACCAACGTTGATAAGATTGTTAGGGTAAGTATTATCGACGCTCTGATGAGTTTTTTCACGGTATAATCCCGACAATTATTTCGTCCATCGTTCAATCAATATAATACGAAATAGTCGGCCTGCAGGCAAGTGTAAAAGAACCAGCCGGAATAATAAGTCAGGGGAATTTTTATAGGTCTTCGACGGAACCGTAAAGCGTCTTTTTCTGATTAACCCTAAGCAGACATAAGCCGATAAACAATTAAGAAAAGAGAAAAACAATTGAAGTTTAGGAGAACCAAGATGAGCATACAGGACTGGTCTGAAAATATCATACTTGTAGATTTGGCAGCGGAGCCGGAAATAGCAGACGAGCTGAAAGAGGTCTTAGAGATGGTTCGCAACAGAGGTGACTGCGATGTTGTGATAGACTTTTCGAGAGTTGATATAATAACTTCATCGAGCATTTCGGCATTGTTGAGACTTCGCAAGCTTTTGATAGACTGCGGACAGCGGCTTGTCTTCTGCAACGTTCCGGCAGGCACGAAGAATGTTTTTTCAACAACAGGTATAAAAGAGATTTTTGAATTTTCGGAAGATAAATTCACTGCACTGGCTGGGCTGCAACTTGTTAGTAAAGGAAAGTAACAGAAAAGGCTTGACAACCGGCTTAATTGCGATATGGTAAAGTTTAAGCCTGTGGAGCCGGCTACGAAGGCCACTTTTCAAAGCGGAATTCGTAATCTGCTCGCAGCATTTTTCAGGAAACAGCCTAATGAATGAAAAAGTATTGCTTGAGGTCGAGCAGAAATTAGGTTACCAATTCAGCAACCGTGAGCTTTTAGCTCGTGCTTTTACCCATTCCTCAGCAGTTACGGACCGCATTTTAAGCAACGAAAGGCTGGAATTTTTCGGCGATGCGATTCTTGGTATGGTTATCTGCCATAATCTTTTCGAGACGTTCAGCGACTACCTCGAAGGCGACCTGACAAAAGCCAAGAGTATGCTCGTATCGCGGAGGAACTGCGCCCGGATAGCCAGACAGCTCGGGCTAAATGAATATTTGAAGGTAGGCAAAGGTATGATTTCGAGCCGGGCACTAACGGGCTCTCTGTCGGCGGGTCTGCTCGAGGCGATTATAGGCGCTATTTATATCGACGGCGGCTTCGAGGCGTCGAGAGACTTTATCCTCAGGGTTTTCGCGGAGGCAATAAAGCAGGCACAGGTAGAACAATACCACGGTAACTTCAAGTCACTTTTGCAGCAATATTCTCAGCAGCGTTTTAATAAGACGCCTGTTTATGAGCTTTTAGATGAAAAGGGACCCGACCACGACAAGTGCTTCGAGGTACAGGGGATTGTAAATGGACGGTGTTTTGCGAGTGCATGGGGGACAAACAAAAAAGAAGCAGAACAAAAAGCGGCATTTAACGCTCTTGTAGAATTGGGTATCCTCAAGAACATTGGCAACACGGATGAAGCTGATTGAAAGAAGAGCAGATTAGTGCATTGGTAAAAGGCAAAAAAAGTAAAAGCTTTTATTCGTGGCGGAGTGACTCGATGGGGTCCATATTTGCAGCACGGTAAGCCGGGTACAGGCCGAAAGTTATACCGACGACAGCACTTATGCCGAAAGCCAGTACCAGCGAGCTGATTGTTATAGCTGTGGGCATATTTGTAAAACGAGCGACCACATCCGGAATAAGCAGCCCGAGAACAATACCGAGAAGGCCTCCGAGAAAGGTCAGCAAGAGCGTCTCCGAAAGAAACTGCATTACGATATCCTTTTTTCTCGCGCCAAGCGCCCTTCTTATGCCGATTTCCCTTGTCCTTTCACTAACAGTGGCAAGCATAATGTTCATAATACCTATACCACCGACCAAAAGCGAGATGGCTGCTATGGAGCCAAGCACGATAGTAAAAATCCGCTGTATCTCCCTGGCCTGCTTCATAAGCTCGAGAGGAACCGTTATTTCATAATCATTTTTCTTGTGGAACCTTGATAAGATGGTATGTACACTCTGACGTGTTCCCATAACTTCATCAATTGTGGCGACCTGAACGATTATTTCCTGCAATTCAACTCTTTCTATGTTCCTGCTTCCGCCTGTAATCTGCAAAGACATTTCACCGAAACGGTCCTTGCTGGTCGTTAAAGGGATATAGATATTTCCCTGCTTTGCACCGCCCTTTTTTGCTTCTGCCTGCGGCTGCTTTGCTTCAAAAGCACTTGAGGAAGATGTTTGCACCTCAGCATGTTCTGTAGCAACACCGACAACACGATAATAATCACTTGAAATTTTGACGGCCTGGCCTAACGGGTCGTCAAAACCAAACAGGTCCCTGACCACCTTCTCATCAACAATACATACGCCCTGCTTGTAGTGCATATCCGTGGTTGTGATGAACCTGCCGAATTTTATCCTTACCGGTGATATATCAGGATACCAGGGTACGGTACCAACTACTTCGATAGAAATCCTTCTCGTCCGATACTGCGCCTGCTGTGAAATAAGGCGGTTCGGCACAATAACCCGAACGTTCGGTATGCTGTTGCGGAAACGCTCGGCATCATCGTAGGTAAGACCATATTCTTTGAGCAACTGCTGCTGGCCCATAGCAGACTGGTCTTCGGGCGGCTGGACTGTTTTTATGATAATATTTCTACTGCCAAGCTGCGAGATTTTTTCCTGTGCATTTCGACTTGCACCTTCGCCGATTGCCAGCATTGCGATGACCGAAGAAACGCCGAAAATAATACCGAGCATCGTCAGTGTCGAGCGCAGCCGATGCATCCAAAGGCTTTTTACTCCCAGCTTAACCGTTCTTTTAAGACGAAATAAAATCATAAGACACTATTAATTTTGTTCCTTATACACTTCTCTGTCAATCTGACCATCAAAAAGGTGAATACACCTTTGTGCGTGCGAGCCGATATGTTCGTCGTGCGTAACAACGATAAGTGTTTTTCCCTGCTCGTGAAGACGGTCAAGTAAATCGAGGATGTCCCTTCCGCTTTGTGAGTCGAGATTTCCGGTTGGCTCGTCCGCGAGGACAAGCAGGGGGTCATTTGCGAGTGCCCTTGCAATAGCGACCCTCTGCTGCTGCCCCCCCGACAGCTCTGTGGGTCGATGCTTCACTCTGTCTCCAAGTCCAATCATATCAGCCAGTTTTTTGGCCTTGGCGACACTTTCATGCTCTGAAATGCCCTGATAAAACATCGGGACTTCAATATTTTCGATTATATTTAGCTGACTTATAAGATTAAAAGACTGAAATACAAAACCGACTCTGGAGCCCCTGATTGTTGACAGGCCATCATCATCGAGCTGTCCTACCTCTTTGTCGCCGAGGTAATATTTTCCACTTGTAGGTCTGTCGAGGCATCCAATCATATTCAGAAGAGTTGATTTACCGGAGCCGCTCGGCCCCATAATAGCAATATACTCACCCCTTTTGACTATGAGATTTATGTTTTTGAGGACCTTAAGCTCAGATGAGCCCATTTGATAGCTTTTGCATAAATCCTCAAATACGAGAATCGGGCCGCTGCCGGCGAAATCCATATTTTCGGCTGGAGCTATCATCTCTCTTTTCACCCCTGATTATCTGAGTTGCTCTGAGACTGGGATTCCTGCTGCTGACCATCCTGTCGGCGAGACCTTCTCTGCTGCTGGTCACCCTCCTGTCCTCCTTGTCCTCCTTGTCCTCCTTGTCCTCCCGGGAGGCCGCCCTGCTGAAATCTTCTCATCACGTTTTGCATCTCTTTTTGGAGCTCAGCTTTAAATTTTGCCTCATCTTCAGAGCGAAGCTTTACAAGCTCCTGATATTTTTCCGGATTATTCTGCGACAACATTGACATCGCCCTGTCGAGCATCTCGGCGGGCATATTATTTACGTCCGGCATACCCATCCCCATTTGTCCTCTTTGGCGTCCCATTCTTCCCTGGCCTGCGGATTCACCTTCCGCCGCCGGGTTAAGCCTGCCTCCGTTCTGAGTCTGAGCAGCACTTGCCAAGAGCTCCTGCTGCTCGGCGGACATTACAACAGCAGCTGACGAATCACTGAACAGCGGAGGATTCATCATAACCTGCTCGCCTTCTTCGACGCCGCTTACAATCTGGACAAACATATCGTTAAAAATCCCTGTTTTCACCTGCCGTTCCTCAGGGCCGCTGGGCGTCATAACATAACACATTTTTCCACCGCCGCGATTGGCCACCACCTGAATCGGCACAGTCAGGACGTTCTTTAGCTGCTCGACAAATACAGTTACCCTGCATGACATTCTTGTTTTAAGAAAATCATGAGTTCCATCTAATAGGACGAGTGTTTTATAAACCTTAAGGTCTGGATTCAACCAACCTCTTTGCTCGTCCGGCAGTGGCGCCACTTCAAGGACTCTTCCACGCAATATTGTATCCGGGAAAGCATCCATAACGATAGTTGCGGGCTGACCTGGGCGAACCTTGTCAACCTCGGTCTCGTGGACACCGATTTCAGCAACCATTTCAGCGGTATTAGGCATTGAAATAAGTGTCTGTCCCTCTGAAACCTGCTCACCCTCCGCAATTATTCCGCTTGTGGTTCCCCTTCCGCGCATTGCTCTAAACATATCACCGCTTCCGCCCTCGCCATAAATAACAAGGCCCGGTGCTTTTGCTCTTATTGTGCAATATTCAATCTGTTTATTCAGGTCATCAACATATTCCTGCTGTCTTTTAAGTCTTTGTTCAGCCATACTAAGTGTTGCCTGCGCCTGTGCGAGTCTTGAACGGCACTCAGCATAGGTTCTGTCGAGGGAGCGTCTTGTTTCAATATAATTACTCAAGTACTGCTCAGCATCTTTAGGCAAATCGTAGCGAAGGAACAAATCAAGAGCTACTTCGGAACTTTCCGCAGAAAAACGCCGATTCATTACGGTGAGTTTGTCTCTTTCGAGGTCAAGGTCGGAGACATAATTTGAATCATGAAGCTTGACGGTTCCTGCCAGGGTAGCCTCTGCGTTTGCCAGGTTACCCTTTGCCAGGACTATATCATCCTGCAGTCTTTTGAGCTGCTGAGAAGCGGCAGAGCCCAATAACACGTTCGGGTCATCTCCGACTTTTCCAATAATAGGAGCAATATATTCCGACAGATTTGAAGCCTGATTGACATCCCTGATGAGCCTTTCCGATATTTCCGAGCCCAGATACTTCTGGAGGTCCATTTTTGCGAACCTTACTCTCATCTCGGCGTCGGCAATATCGCTTTCATTTTGCTTTACCCTTATCTGATAACCTTCTTTTGCGGCAGTATAGGATTCCTCGTCGCCCGAAAGCTCCATTTCCTGCCGGGACAAATCGTCTTTCAACGTCGAAGAGTCCAGATCTATCAGAACCATACCGTTATCCACGTCCTGTTGCGTGATATAAGTACCGGCAGGGACAATTTTGAGTATCATTGTCTGGGACCTTCGCTCGACCTGGCATTTATATTCGATTGAATTTCGTGCCCGGATGCTTCCGCCCTCGGTAACCGAAACGGTTAAATCGCTCAGCTTGGCTGTATATGTACTGCTCGCATCAGAAGCGGCTGATTTGGTATTTGCGGTCGTCGCCACGAGCCCCAGTGCCGTCAGAACAACAGCCACAAAAATCAGGATAATAAAAATTCGTTTTTTATTAAGTATGAAGCCCGGCATATTTCTGCATTGATTTCTCAAATTCCTCTTTTTGGGTTTTTTCTGCTTATTCATAATATTTTTCCTTACTCCCACATTCCATCAGGCTTTACCTGTAATACACCAATATCACGGAAAAAGTTCAGTTTTGTAATAGTGTGGTCAACCAAAGCGGTCGTAACACTATTTTGGGCAGAAACAATAGCATCTTCCGATTCGAGCAAAAGTCTGACAGTTCCCTGACCGTATTCCAACAACAATTTTTCGCGGTCAAGCCGCTTTAATGCCAATTCGAGGCCGACTTTCTGGATGCGGTAGCTCTCTGCGGTCTCGGCGAGGTCTCTATAAGCCTGCCTGACAGAGAGCTTTATCTGGTCAACAGATTCATCATAGCCTCTTTTGTCCCTCTGCAAATTTATCAAAGCTCTTCTATAGGCATTGCGCTCGGCTTTCTGGTCAAATGGCAGATCTGCATTAAGCGTAAGTGAGTATTCACTTTCCTGAAACTGCAACCTTGTGAAGTCAGTGCCTTCCGGTGACTCGGTATTTACGCCGGCGGTCAGGTTCAACTGTGTCCCGAGGCTGTCAGCGGCCAGCTCGAGCTTACGAACCGAATCGTCAAGCTGGTCTCTGGTATTGATAAGGTCAAGGCGATTCTCCAATGCCGCTGCAATTGCATCCTCTTCGGTATAATCAGGCTGGCTTATCCCTATGTTTTCCAGCGCTGTCAGCTCTTTCTGGTCTAATGTTATGTTCGCATCGGTGGGCAGAGCCAACCTGATTTTGAAGCTGTCGAGGGCCTGCTCATAACGCTGCCGAGAAGAAATCAAGTCGTTTTCTGCACTAAGCAATCTCTGCTCTGCTTCGTCGGCATCGTATTGTGGCCTTTGACCAACATCAACCTCCATTCTCAACTGGTTAGTTGACTGTATGAGCCGTCTGTAACTGGCTTGGTTAATGTTAACCCGCTCTTTCTGGAGCAAAACATTATAATATGCATCAACGATTGAAGTTACAAAGGTCTGCCGGTATCGGTTAAAGGAGCGTATATCGTATAAAACATCCCTCTCGGCCTGTGTGAGGTTCTCCAAAGCCGCTCTGCCCGCACCTGCTCCCATTATTGGAGCGGTGACAGTTGCATATAAAACCGAAGCCAATGAAGTCTGGGGGTCACCTGTAAGAAATCTTGCCCAGTCAACAGCCAGGCCTGTGCTGATTTGTATTCCGTCTGCGAGCAAGGTATTTTTTTCAAGACTGGACGATGAACTAATGGTTACATCGTCCTCGGATTTTGTCTTATCATTGTATGTCCTTGTATATTCAAGGTCAATTGTCCCGAGCCATTTCCAGGCGTATTCGTGCCGGGTCAGGGTTAAATCGAGAGCAGCGAGAAAAAGTGACTCTTTTTGATTTTTATAATCCCTGCTACATTTTGTGGCTATTGCAAGGGCATCTCTTAGACTTAAAACACCGTCGGGAGGTATCATCTGAGATATCCGGCCATCGTTTGGTTCGGCATCGCTGACTTTGTAGTTGGCTTTGTAACCAAATTTCTCCTGCCATTTGCCATCGATGATGTTATAGACTTCCTCGTCGGCCTCTTTTTTATACTGTTCCGGTGAGGCGCAGGAAGCGGTCAGACCGAAAGCCATAGCGATAAAGAGTAACAACAAACACACTAACCGCGGTTTAAGACTGCAAAGCACAGATAAACCCCTTTCCCAATGAACCTCCTTTTTCTGCACACCATCCTCAGTTATGTTTATCTTATTATACTATAAAGGCTTACAAAATTAAAGGAAAAAATCCTTCGCCTCCCATAAGCGCCCGGGTTGCCGAAATCTCGGCCCGGCCCAACAGGAGAAGTTCCAATAAAGTCATCAAAAACAACAAGTTAAAGCAATACAATGAAATACAGTCCGACATATTTACAGTGCTTCACCCCTTATAAGACGCTCTGTTATTAAAAAATATTTCAAAAAACCGAAATCCGAGATTTGGCTACGGAAGAAAAGATGGCCAAAACTTATTGCAAAAAAGTAATAATGCTGCTAAATTACTGCAGAAACGTGGATTGGCGGCGTGGCCAAGTGGACTAAGGCGACGGTTTGCAAAACCGTTATTCGTGGGTTCGAATCCCACCGCCGCCTTTTAATTACCATTTGATGCTCTTCGAATACTCTGTAACCTTCCCAACGGTGAACTAAAAAATGAAAATAAAAGAAACAATGAGCTCAAGAGAGCGTGTTTTGATGTCTTTAAACCACGAGGAGCCCGACAGGGTGCCAATCGACTTCGGAGGATTCCAAACGGGGATACATAAAAGAGCATACGAAGAGCTGCTTAAGTTTCTCGGTAAAAAAGAGCAAATAAAGACGCTTGACCCTGTTCAGCAGTTAGCTGTGCCTTCGGAAAAGATTCTGCAGCGATTCAGAGTCGATATCAGGTATGTTTGCGCCCATGGGCCTGACAGCTTCAAGGGCGGAGTCGAGCAAAATGTTCGGGACGGCAAAAAATGGCACGACCTGAAAGATGAATTCGGCGTCACCTGGTCGATGCCGGACGAGCAGCAGCTCTATATGGACATTTCGCATCACCCGCTCGCTAACGCTACCATTAAAGATATCGAAGATTACCCTTTTCCAGACGGCGGTGACAAGACAAGGTTCACCGGAGTAAGAGAAGAGGCCCTGCGTGTTCGCGAGGAAAGCGGCTGTGCGATATCAACAGGCATAGGCGGTGTGATTTATGAAACCTGCTGGTATATGCGCGGCCTGGAGCGGTGGTATATGGATATGGTTGAGAACCCCAAGTTTTGCGAGGCACTGCTCGATAAGATGCTTGCGTTCTGGCTTGATTATTATACGCCCTTTATGGCTGAGATTGGTGACATCGCCGACATCGTGATGACAGGCGATGACCTTGCCGGCCAGCACGGGCCTCTGTTTTCGCCTGCCTTTTACCGGCAGGTCGTCAAGCCGCGCCAAAAAAAGTTAGTCGAACACATCAAGAGCCTGACGAAGGCGAAGATATGGTATCATACGTGCGGCTCGTGCACCGATTATATACCGGATTTGATTGACAACGGCATAGATATTCTCAATCCCGTTCAGATAAGCGCGGACAGAATGGACCCCAAAGAGCTAAAGTCTCGGTTCGGTAAAGATATAGTATTGTGGGGCAGCGGAATAGATGCTCAGCACATTCTACCCTTCGCCACCAAGGACGAAGTAAGAGAGCAGGTTCGCAGGAATATAGAGATATTCAAGCACGGCGGCGGCTATGTTTTCAGTAACGTTCATAATATTCAGGTCGGTGTACCGGCAGAGAATATTGCGGTCCTTTTTGATGCAGCCTACGAATACGGATTTTACAGGTGAAGCATCTGCAAACCGTTTATAAAACAAGGGACGCCGATATAAATACCGGCGTCCCGTTATTGAGCAACGTCAAATTCGCATCCTTACAAACTCAACGTTCCCGAAAATCAATTACTCCTCAGTGCCGACAAGCCAGTTGTTGGCGAAAAGTGCCAGGTCCACGAAGTCAACATCACAATCAAAATCAAGGTCACCAGCTGGACACGGATAGGCAGAGCTCGAAATCGGCGCCAGCAGCCACGGGCAGTAGAGTACGTTCTCAGTAACCTTGTTTCCGGCGCCATCAGCGTTTTTGATTTCTTCAACGGCAGGGCAGATAGTGCCGCCGTCGGTCTCGACTGTGCCGTTGGGGTCATTGGGCCCGCTGATATCTCCCCACCAATTGTACTTAGCGTCAAACACTGAGTTCGAATCATCGGCTGCATCGGCAGAGGCTACGCCAGCGGTTCGATTGTCGTAGATACTATTGAAGTTGGCCCTCGATGACGGACTATCGATGGCGTAAATACCCTCATAGTTGTCGTGAATGAGATTGTCAACGATAGTCACGACAGATTCGGCTTCTACGCCGTACTCCTTCCAGCCGTTGATTAAAATTGCATCGGAACCCCAGCTTGGCTCGGGCTCGAAGGTATTATCGCAATTGTAAATCTCATTGCGTTTGATTATGGCACTTGAAGCGGTAGCCGGGTCGTCGGTTCCCGACATAGCTTCAACTTCAATACCATAGCATACCTCGCCCTCATCAGCGTAAACCTGTCCAACTATCACATTGTCCAATATCCGAGCGTCGGTACCATTGTAAACGAAGACACCTATTCTGCCGTAATTTTCTACCAGTGTTGTCAGGACCGAAACAACCGAGTCATCCCAAATTCCAATCGCAATACCGGCCATATCACCGACGTTGTTCGGAGAAACGGTACAGTCTTTTACGGCACCGCTGGAGTTCTGGTAGATAACGCCATAATTTTTGGGATTGATAGTGCCTAAACCATTTCCCTGAATATCGAGCATATTGAGCACGATATTCACGGAATTATTGACAAATACCACACAGTCCCTGGCGCCATAGTTTGTGTTTACCGACTGAACGCCTGTAACAACAGGATTACTGCCGGCAGTGATGGTAAGGTTAGTTTTACTATCAACCGTAAACGGGCTGTAGTTACCGTCATAAACGTAGATGCTATTGCCGTCCGTTGTTGCATCGACGGCCTCCTGAATTTCATCAAATGCGTTAATACTTATGTAGTAATATGTCTCGCCGATTAATATCTGGGTAAAGTCGGGCAGTTCTGAGAAGTCGTCATCAACAATGAAATCAGGGGCGATTTGTGTGTAATCTTCGCAGTCATCCGGAGACAATAACCACGGGAAGTAATCGACATTTGCAGAGACCTCATCGCCTGAGCCGCCTCCAACGCCACCGGGGCCTGTGTCACTACCCCACCAGTTGTTTTCGGCATCGACCATGTAAGCTGTCTGGTTTTCCATAGCGTCACCGTCATTCTCGGATATTCTATTGCAATTAAAGACGTTACCCGAGCCGGCATCATCATCAATAAACACGCCGTCAGCCTGTGTTTCCTCATAGCTCTCACCTTCCCAAAATGTCAGCTCAGTTACGCCAGTGATGGTATTATCAGTAAATGTGTTGTCGTAAGCACCACTCCATATGGCAATACCAGCAAATTTAGCGTCTGAAATAGTATTACCAGTGAAGGTATTATCATACGACTTCGCAACACCATCCCACATATTCTGAACCAGGATTCCTACACCGTCACAGCTGCTGATAGAGTTGTTTATAACGACCATGTTATTTCCGCCGTCGACCTTAATAGCGGGCTGGCCGCTGTTAAAACTTCCGGAATCAGTTGTGATTGTATTATCTTCGAATGTACATTGTTGTGCGTTGTATGCAACAAGCCCTCGTATATTTCCTGTAACCGTATTGTTCTTTACAATGATGTTTTGGCACTTGTCATAACCACCATACCAGTCAGAAGAGTACAGGAAGATTCCTGCACCATCCTGATCAGAGTTGTGTCCGGTGATGGTGTTGTTCGAGACGTTGACATCCTCAATAACACCATCATCGTTGCCTCGCACAATAATACCCTCAAAGCCGTTATCGGTGCACGTGTTGTTAAAGATGGTACCTGATACAGTATCCTCAGTGCTTTGCACATTGACGCCGACTCCCGTGTACTCACGAGTGGGATCGGCTACGTGTGGGCATCCATTGTTTGAACACGTGTTATTGGTTATCGTTACCGGCCCTGAATAGTCACCGACCTGGATTCCGTCATCGGCATTATTCTGAGAGATACAGTTGTTAACGGTCAGGCCTTCGCTGTACTGATGCGAGCTAACACAACGCGCCTTTGTAGCAGATATTCCGGACTTACCGCAATTTTCCGCCTTGCAATTCTCGATTAGGACGTTCTTGGAGTTGGCAACACATATGCCGATTATCTGCTCTCGGCCGTCACCCATGCCATTAACGCCTATATAGTAGTGTTTATATGAGGTGATTATGTAGGTGTCGCCAATATCCCAGTCGTTCTCAAGGCCACCCGAGAGCGCGGCAGTTACTGTAGTTGCGGTATTAGCTGTGATCTGTCCATAACTGCGAACGGGGCTGTAATCTGTGTCCCTGTCGCCATAGTTATGTACCCACATTCCGACTAACTCACCGGTCGTCCAAGAGGCACCAGAATCCGTAAGTGTAGCTACGTCGTTCGGGCCTGTATGAGTGCCGGTTGCGATAATTGGCGGATTGAGACCTACATTCTTTACTGTAAAGCCTCTGAATGTAATATCTTCAACAACCTGATCGTCACTTCCATATCCGCTAATCAGGACACCGGCTCTGGAAGCATAAGAAGAGGAGCAGTCATAGTGCCAGTACGGTTCAAGGCCATTCATATCAATGATACTGGCGTCGATCCCGTCACCTTCGATTGTTAGTCCGTCTGTTGTGATATGAACATACTCGTTATAGGTTCCGGCCGAAACGATGATGGTGTTGTATTCATCTGCATCGTCGACGGCAGCCTGAATAGTATAGTAGTAAGTGTCTTTGTCGACATTGTAGACCGGCTCGTCATACTCTACACATTCGGGTGTCATTTCAATACAAGTATAGTACGGGCTATAATCAACATAGTCAGAGACCTCATCGCCGGTTCCTGGTCCTACAGGGCCGGGTCCCGAGGCGTCGCCCCACCAGTTGTAGGTAGCGACGAGCAAGTTGCCAACATCGTCATTCTGGACGCCGATACTGCCGCCATCCAGCTTGTTGTGATGGATTACAACTGTATCGGCCTGGCCTTGAACGAGGATGTCAATATCGTGATTGCTGAATTCATTGTAAGCTATCTCAATACCGTCAGAAAAGACCGATGAAGTTATCCGTATTCCTTCGGCATCGGTGCCGGTTCCACAATTATTGTTGGAGATGATATTGTTGAGAACATCCGCGGTGAAAGTTCGAGAAACGACATCTGTACTTCCGCTCATAAAAATTCCGCCATGGTTCTCACCCTGCGTTCCCTCGCCGGTAAATCCGTACACGTTATTGTTGTTTATTGTATTGCCCTGGATTGTGATTTCTGATGGATAATCAGATGCTATTCCCGATGTCCAGTTGTCATAAACATCGTTGTTACAGATAGTGTTGGTATGACCGCCGAGGCTCAGGATTCCATTATTCATATTTGCATAGCACTCGTTGTCGTTAACGTCTGTATTCGTACAGCCGGTCGCTCCGCTGTAACTCGAGGAGGCAAGATAGATACCGGACTCGATATTGTCGTGTGAGACGTTGTTGTGGATATTGCCGTTGTCGCCATTCTGAAAGCGGATTCCACGGTCATTATTATAAACGGTGCAGTAGGCGATTTCGCTGCCGGTGGAATTCTCAATGCGCATAGCCCCACCATCGGTCACATGCCCGCTACTATTCCAGAAGTACACGAAATCTTCCATAGGATCAGTTTCCGGGTCGGGAAGCCCCGCTCCATCCCAGCCGTTGTTGTAAAAAGTGCAGTGTAGGACGCTGACATCGCCAGCGGATGAGCGAATACCATAATCTCCGTAGCGAATGGTCATATCCTGGATGATTATGTTCTGTCCCGGTGCGTTAATTGTGAAGGTGTTCTTGCCATTGACGGGACCGCTGGCGTTGGCCTGCAGAATGATACCGGTCTCACTTTCACCCTCGATGAGAAAACTCACCGCACGAGTGATTGAGAGCGACTCCGTATGGACTGTAGGGTTATCCTTGTCTTCAAGAAAAATGGTTCCTCCATCAACTACATTATCCAAGGCCAACTGGATAGTTTCGTACCCGGTCCACATACCTGTTCCGGGGTCAAGTACCCAGATTTTAGGACCTCCCGGCGACAGCGGCCCTATAAAACCTTCTGGCCTCTCCGCCAGTGCCGGGCTGCTTACAAGAAATAAAAGAATTGTAAAAATAATGAGTGTGTATAGCTTTTTCATTATAATATTCCTCCTAAATTTTTTGTCCACGCATTTTTCCAAACAGGGACGCCGATATAAATACCGGCGTCCCGTTATTTAGTAATGTAAAATTCGTATTCATAGTAAACTTAACGCTTTCGTAAATTAACTACTCCTCAGTGCCGACAAGCCAGTTGTTGGCGAAAAGTGCCAGGTCCACGAAGTCAACATCACAATCAAAATCAAGGTCACCAGCTGGACACGGATAGGCAGAGCTCGAAATCGGCGCCAGCAGCCACGGGCAGTAGAGTACGTTCTCAGTAACCTTGTTTCCGGCGCCATCAGCGTTTTTGATTTCTTCAACGGCAGGGCAGATAGTGCCGCCGTCGGTCTCGACTGTGCCGTTGGGGTCATTGGGCCCGCTGATATCTCCCCACCAATTGTACTTAGCGTCAAACACTGAGTTCGAATCATCGGCTGCATCGGCAGAGGCTACGCCAGCGGTTCGATTGTCGTAGATACTATTGAAGTTGGCCCTCGATGACGGACTATCGATGGCGTAAATACCCTCATAGTTGTCGTGAATGAGATTGTCAACGATAGTTACAACAGATTCGGCTTCTACGCCGTACTCCTTCCAGCCGTTGATCAAAATTGCGTCGGAACCCCAGCTCGGCTCGGGCTCGAAGGTATTATCGCAGTTGTAAATCTCGTTGCGTTTGATGACGGCACTTGAAGCGGTAGCAGGGTCGTCAGTTCCCGACATAGCTTCGACTTCAATACCATAGCATACTTCACCCTCGTCAGCGTAAACCTGTCCAACTATCACATTGTCCAATATCTGAGCGTCGGCACCATTGTAAACGAAGACACCTATTCTGCCGTAATTTTCTATCAGCGTTGTCAGGACCGAAACAACCGAGCCGTCCCAAATTCCAACTGCAATACCGGCCATATCACCGGCGGTGTTCGGAGACACCCTACTGGCTTTTATGGAACCGCTGGAGTTCTGGTAGATAACGCCATAATTTTTGGGATTGATAGTGCCTAAACCATTTCCCCGGATGTCAAGCATATTGAGCAAGATGTTCACGGAATTGTTGACGAATACCACACAGTCCCTAGGACCATAGTTGGTGTTGACGGACTGGACACCCTCAACAACAGGATTACTGCCGGCAGTAATAGTAAGGTCGGTTTTACCATCGACTGTAAATGGACTATAGTTACCATCATAAACATAGATGTTGTTGCCATCCGCTGCAGCATCGACGGCCTCCTGAATGTCATCGAAGGCATTGAGACCAATATAGTAGTTTACGTCCTCAACGATAACAGTAGTCCAGTCAGGCAGACCCACCCAGTTATCATCAACAACGAAATCAGGGGCTGTCACTGTGTAGTCTCCACAGCCGTCTATATTAAGAAGCCATGGGTAAAAATCAACATGCTCAGAAACAGCAGCACCGCTTCCTCCGCCTTCGCCTGATGGACCGCTGGGATCTCCCCACCAGTTGTATTTAGCATCGAAAGTCTCGGTAATAGTCATAGGCACCCACCAAGAATAAACATCAACTCCTTTTCCTCCATTACCGCTCAAATTACAACAACTTATTGTAATATCAGTCATTTCAGGATTGTTGCTTCCGCTGTAAACATAGCAAAGATTAACACCATTTCTTCCATTATCAGTTAAGACACAGCCGTCAATCAGAATATTCTCAATGGCATCATCCTTCTCAGGTTGAATAGTAATACCGTCGAGTCCGTTACCAGTGGCTACACATTGTTCAAATGTAATATTTTGAGACTTTCCACCCCATTCATCGAGTTTGATACCGAAACCACCACCTCCGGCACCAGCATTGTTGTTTGCGACGCAACCTGTAAACGATGAATTCGATATACGCATCAGGTTGATTCCAGCCTGTTTGTTATTGCTGAAATTACCACCCGTTACCGAAACGTTAGTAGAAGAAGTCCCTGTCAAATCAAACCCGACACCATGACCTGGATCGACTTGACCACTATAGACAAAATTTGAATCGGAAACAACCATACCATTAACTATACCCGAACCCAGAAAACCCCAGGTTCCGGCATGATGGAAATTGCAGTCTTCCACAGTAATATTGGTGAAGTTGCCGCTACTGCCAAGCATAACATTTGCAGCTTCAGCGTAACCAACTTCAACATCTCTTAGAGTCAGGCTGTTAAAGCTGCTGGCAGTTTCTGCAATACGAATAGGATAACTTGTGGCATAAGTATTGCCCGGTGTTTTTGTAAATGTCATGCCTTCGATTGTAACATCAAGGTTACTTCCTCTGATTTCGACTCCGTTCATTTTGCCGCCGAGGCCATTGCCCTCACTAAGCTCCACGATTGTAGAACCCGAACCCGCTCCTCCAAGTGTCAGTGATTTCGTTATTTCCATATCCTTCCAGCCGGCAAGGTTCTCATGATAAATACCTGCATCGGCTACGATTATATCACCAGGATTTGCTTCATCTATTGCAGGCTGAATATCATCATAATGAGAACCAATAGTAATATTATGGACCCGTTTAGATACGGTCGTTGTCATTGTGCAATCAAGATACCATGGATAGAAGCTTACATAATCAGATATCTCATCACCCGATCCTCCCGAATTTTTGACCATGTGGTAAGGTCCAGTGGGATCTCCCCATGCGTTCAGTGTTGCGTCAAAATCATTAGTGTCGAGATTGTTTACGCCGAAACCATTTCCGACAATACAGTTATTGTGAGCTTCACTTCCGGCAGCGGCACCATCCTCAATTAAAATGCCAGTCTCAGGACCGTTGTTAAGAATATCGTTATTAACGATACTCACACCAGTGGGTGTTCCCACAATCTGGATTGCAGTGAGGTTATTTGTGATGTTGCAATCACTAATAGTTGCATCAGTGATAGTTCCGCCATAATCCCTCATATAAATACCGGTTTTATTTCCGGAAAGCTGCACGTTATCTACAATAATACTATCAACTGCGTCTGTAGCCTTAATCATAATTCCGGGATTGACGGCGTTATTTGCAGTAGAGTTTATAATCTGCAGACTGCCAAGACTTCCGCATGCACCGCTGTACATATTGCTGTAAACATTAATGGCCCCGATTTCGTAAGTGTTAACAGTATCATTATTATTTGAAGTAACATTGTCGATCACGAGGCTTGGGCCGCCGCAAACGTTCAGGAAAAGCCCTCTCGGGTTGTTGCTGACATCCAGATTCTGAATAATGATTGGTTTCGGTGTCGCGAAACCGTCATTAAGATGATTTGCATAAATTCCTGTATCATCCCAGGTTCCATCGCCATTACCTGTATATGCCCCTCCTGAGATATTAACGTCTGTCAGCGGACCTTCCAGATACATACCTAAGCCACCGCCATTACCGTTCATCTGACAATCCGTAACCGTGAATCCGTCGATTGTATCTGTGCTATTGACATTAATACCATGATTGCCGTTGTCAGAAAAATTACAGTTAATAAGTCTGATGTCTATCATGGCTCCTGTCACGTCGGTTACAACACCACTGCCACCGTTACCAACCGAAGCTACATTCTCAAGCGTTATGTAATCTCCGGAACCTATATCGAATTCAATTCCACTTCCCGGATTACCGCTGCCAGTAGCGCCGGTAATGCGCATATTACTTATAATTAACCGTTCGCTCTCAGATGCACCACCCGCCTGTATTTGAACAGTCGGGTGATTTGCAACAGCTGCAGTAATAATCGTATCTACTGCTGGGTTGTCTCCATTTCCATCACCCTCTAAAATAAGCCATTTGCTTATATCAATATTTTCTGTATATAGGCCCTTATGAACAACAATGGTATCGCCGGGACTTGCGTCATCTATCGCAGCCTGAATATTAGTATAGACATCGCCGAGCGTTCCGATTCCTCCTGTCGGCGATTTTACCTCAAGTACTGCCCCCTGAGCCAAGCTGCTTATAAAAAGCACAAGCGTTAAACAAATAAAGAGTGTGAATAGCTTTTTCATTATAATATTCCTCCTAAATTTTTTAATGCTGTAGACCGTCTACAGCAAAACTATTTTCCCATTCCGTCGGCACAAGTTCATTCCATTTGCCTTCCAATTAACCACCTCCTTTCCAAAAATAGCATTAGACTTTCAAAAGCATTCTATATCAAGCACATCAAGAATTCAGGTAAATAAGATTTATTCATATTAAACAGAGCATTACACAGAAAACCCGCATTAAGTTTTTTTGAGAGAAGAATTCCTTAAATAACAATAAGGTATGCTCTCCTCTGCTATTCATATAGCCGAAACTCCTCCACCGGCCAGGCCCTAAGGGCAAATTCAATCCTGCACCATTACAAGCAACCCAAAAGCCGGTGCAAATACTTCGTCATTCTTAATAAATTTCTATCATAAAAACAAGGCAGATGTTTTATCAAGAAAAAAATAAAAAAATACAGAATTTCTGACTCCTTAAATAGTTAAAAAATCCTTAAGAAAACGGGTTTTTCAGCATAAATTGTCATTTTCAGGCAAAAAAACGATTTGAATATTTTGTAAATTACGCACTGCAGTTAAAAAGGTAAATGCCAGCCGCTGTACCATTCAACTCAGCGGCTGGTTTTTTTTGATAAACGGCTGGAAATTTCCGCCAATTTTCGGTTTACTATCTAATAACAAGAGTATTGGAATAAGGATTAAAAATTGTGAAGGTAACCATAAATAACAAAATACTCGAGCTTACCAAAGGTGATATTACAGAGATGGACACCGAGGCAATCGTTAACGCAGCCAATGCGCAATTAGTTCTCGGCGGTGGTGTTGCAGGCGCAATAAGAAGAAAAGGCGGGCCATCAATTCAAGAGCAGTGCAACGAAATCGGCGGCACTTTCGTAGGCGGGGCTGTCATAACAGACGCAGGTAACCTGAAAGCCAAATATGTAATACACGCTGTAGGCCCAAGAATGGGTGAGGGTAACGAAGATGAAAAGCTCAAGAATGCGACTTTGAATTCATTGAAGCTTGCGGACGAAAAAGGGATAAAGAACTTGACTTTTCCTGCGATAAGCACAGGGATATTCGGCTTCCCTATTCAAAGGTGTGCTGAGATAATGTTAGGAACGGTTACCGAATACCTTAAAGGAAAAACAAAGATTGAAAAGGCATGTTTTTGTTTGTATGACGAGAATAGTTATGACATATTTGAAAAGCAATTAAAAAACCGGAGTGGAAAATGATATATGTTTAAATGGATAAGGAAATATTTTCCCAAAAAAATTCAAAGCGGTACTCAAGCTTTCAAAAGACCCTTTGACGTTCACATGGAAATGCTTAATCGACTTGAAAACTTATACCATTTCGATAAAATTTGTTTTTGGTCGAAACAGTGCAAAGGTCAAGTTCAAATGAAGCTACATCACAAAGGAGGTATTCTTGTAGGATTGAAGGTGCCGTTCAAAATTACAAAAGATACTTTTAAGGATATTTTTTTAGATAAAGGTATCAGAATACCTGACGAGTGGCAACTTAATAAATTGTACAGATGGAGAAAGATTATTATTTTTAGAATCTTGGATTTTCAGAATGATAATCTTGCATTTTGGTTGGACGATATTTTTAAAAAGATCTTTTGCTGTCCTGAAGATTACCAAGTGGTTGGGAAGGTCGATTTAGGTATGTGGCATTACGAAGACACAAATCAATTATTCGAATAATTATAAGACTAATTAGCTTAATTAAATAATCAGGTTTATACACATGAAATACGTTGTTGCTGTTGTTTCCGGTTTAGTTATTTTTGTTTTGTCCTTTATAGTGATTGGTGTTGTATCAGTAATGGTTTTGCCTGCAAGTTTAAGAAGCAGAGAGGTTGAGCTTGGCTTACTTTCGACAAATTTACCGAGTTTGATTGCCTTTATATTAGCAAGTCTTGCCGCAACACATAGTTTTAGGGCTTCACTTCATCCTAAAAAAGGCAAGCTACACAGAAAGAAAAGGAACCAGGAGGAAAAGTAAACTTTAATGCTATAGGATTATCTATCAGGTAATAAGAAATGAAGGTAATGGCGTTTGTGAAACAGGCTGCGATAGAAGAAAGGCCTCTGGAGCTTATTGATTTGCCGCAGCCGCGATTTTCCGATAACCAGATTCTGATTAAGGTCTCGGTCTGCGGGGCGTGCCATACTGATTTGGACGAGGCTGAGGGCAGAATAAAACTCGAGAAGCTGCCGAGAGTGCCCGGCCATCAGGTGGTTGGGACAGTTGCAGAAAAAGGGAAAAACGTTACAAGATTTCAAATAGACGAGAGGGTAGGGGTCACGTGGCTTTATTCGAGCTGCGGCGAATGCCGGTTTTGCAGAGCTGGGATGGAAAATCTTTGCGAGAAGGCCAAATGGACAGGAAAAGATGCCGACGGCGGATACGCTGAATATATGGTTATCGGTGAGGATTATGCTTATAAACTACCTGAGAATTTCAGTGATTCGCAGGCGGCACCTCTGTTATGCGCGGGTGTGATTGGCTACCGGACATTGAAGCTTTCAGAGGTTAAGGACGGTGAAAGTGTCGGTCTTTTCGGTT
>CAYNDE010000008.1:0-5174 GCA_964395535.1 uncultured Pirellulales bacterium | reverse complement strand
CGGACATTGAAGCTTTCAGAGGTTAAGGACGGTGAAAGTGTCGGTCTTTTCGGTTTCGGGGCGTGTGCACATATCGTGATTCAGATATTGAAGTATAAGAATCCTGCAAGCAAGGTTTATGTTTTTACAAAAACGGAAAAACATTCGGAACACGCCAAAAAGCTCGGGGCTGTATGGACCGGCCGAGCTGGTGATAAGCCTCCCGTAAAATTAAACAAAATAATGGATTTTACACCTGCCGGAGAATGCGTCCGAGATGCTTTGAGTGTTTTAGAGCGAGGTGGCAGGCTTGTAATAAATGCCATCAGGAAAGAAACGCCCGTGCCGGCGCTGGAATATGATAGATATCTATGGCTCGAAAAGGAAATAAAGAGCGTGGCGAACGTTACCCGAGCAGATGCTGAAGAATTCCTGCCCCTGGCATCTCAGATTCCCATTGTGCCAGCCATCGAGGAGTTCAGTCTCGAAGAGGCAAATGAGGTTCTGCTGGCAATAAAGCACTCCAAGCTGAAGGCGGCGGCAGTATTGAGGGTAAGCGGATAAAACAAATTGAGTTAAAATAGGCAATTTAATATTCAGCTTTGAATTGCCTTCGCCCTCTTTGACTATCATAATCGAATTTTTTCAAATAACTTTGGAAAAAAGTTTTTTTTAAATTTTCATACAAACAGCCAAGCTCCTTGACGCTGAGGATTTTTGAGCTTATCATAAGGCCACAGAATTTTTTTCTATTAGTATTTGGAGAATGTAAATGAATGCACTTCGTTTTCTGCGTGAATCATTAAAACATCCGATGCAAATAGGTGCTCTTATTCAAACTTCAAAATACGTTGGCAAAAAGATGGTAAGGCAATTAAACGGCGGCACGAAGGTATTGGAATTCGGAGCAGGCGCCGGCAATATAACAAGACAGATACTGAAACAACTGCCTGCGAATGGCCGGCTGACATGCTTTGAAATTAATCCGAATTTTTGCGATTCACTGAGAGCGATTGAAGACGACCGGCTAACAGTTATCAATGACGACGCAGGTAATTTTGAAAATTACGTCGACGAGGTTGACTGTATAATATCGGCGCTGCCGTTAAATCTGCTGAAAAAATCGAAAAGAGATAAAATTATCGCAAAATCCAGCAAATCCAAAGTATTCGTTCAGATCCAATATACCCCATTTCTTGCCAGCAAGATGAGGCGTTATTTCGAGGATGTGAAGATAAAATTTGCACCCCTAAATCTGCCGCCTGCATTTATTTACGTATGTCAGTAAAAATAATCCGCAACTGCGGCATCAGCAAAAAAAAATGCGATTTTGACGCGTATTTTTCATTTTTTAACTCAGATTTTGTTGAAATTTTTTTGTTGACAGGTTTTTTATTTTTGGATACAAAAGCTTTGTTGCGACAAGGCAATCCTAAGCCAGAGCAGCCGATTGGCTGATAAATCAAGTCGCAATAGCCAGGCAGGGTGATGAAAAGAAACCTATTAAATCGCCTACGTCTGGCTTTTTTTCAAGATTCTCACCTGCATCTGATTAAGCGGCTCGTGTCGTAAGCAACATGCGGGATATGAGTTTTTAAATCTTTTATAAAGCGCAAACCATCCTTCCAGTAGCCTGCTGTCGGTTTAAGCTCGGAATGAAAGGCAGCAAAAAATCTATTAATATTATCAACCATAAGCTGGCGCAGGTACTTGCTTGCCATCGAGGCCAGCGAAACAGGTAGATACTTTCCGTCGGCACCGACGATAAAATGCAGGCGCATTTTCTTATCGGCCTGTTTTAATTCATAACTGCTGATGGTCTGTGACTCTTTCAGGATTGTCAATTCAAAACCTTCGAACATTCGCTGCAGGCTTTTTCTGTAATGTACCCTGCCACCCTGCCTATCGATGATGATTTGCAGGTTGTGTTCTGAGAACCTGTCCCAGGCGGCCTGTATGAGTTTTGATGTAGCAGAGAAAAGAACGGAGGATTTGTTTTTAACCTTTGCAACCATTGAGTTGTATTGTTCAACATCAAGGCAGTTGCTTTGAAGCTCAAGCAGTTTAATATTGCTGGAGTCAAGGTCATCGGTAAAAACAGAGGCTGCGATAGCGATGTCGTTGGCATCTGCTGAAAGCTGGTAATTGTCGCAATCTTTATACCAGGCGTACTGTTTTAAGCGGTCCAAACAATCCGGGCAAATGCAGTTAAGCAGTTGTGAAAGAGTTTTAGGCTCACTGCCGAGCGATTTCAGACAGGCGAGGACCGTACGCTGAAGATGTTTTATTCCGAGCGATTTGCTATACGCCTTTTTGCTGTCTGTTATGAGCAGTCTGCCGGCGATATGTTTTCTTCTCAGGCTGACACTTTTATTCAAGAGCTGCCAGAGGTCTGCATCGAGCAGAGAATCATCAATTGAAAATACAGCCGATGATATAACCAGAGGCCCGAGAATCGGGCCGAAACCGGCTTCATCAATCCCTGCCAAAATCGCCATCCGTGAAAGACCTCTTCGATAAACTTAAGAATTACTATGACAAAGTAAAATAGAAATATTATTATAAATTAAAGATTACACCGCTAAAACCAAAATCTTCAACTGCTTCAAGAAAAGCATATATCTGCCAAAATGGCACATATAAAACGATTATATTCTCCGTAATTCCTTTGTTTTCAATAAATTACAACATTTCTCAGTTTAGGTACGACTTTTGCACGATATTAAGTAATATGGAAAAGGCGTTAGATTGCGAGGTGATATAAAGATGAAATTCGACAAATTCACGTTAAAGGCCCAGGAGGCGCTGGCCACCGCTCAGCAGATTGCGATGGCAAAATCGCATACGGTGGTGGGAGCGCTTCATCTATTAAGTGCGCTATGCGACGACGATGAAGGGCTGGCGGTAGAGATATTCAAAAAGATAGGCACCAATGTGCAGCGGATTAAAGATATGACAGAGACAGAGCTGAAAAGGCTGCCGCAGGGCAGCACAAACCAGATAATGCCTGAGCCGGCCTTCAACCAGATTGTGCTCGACGCCCAGAACCAGGCGGACAAGATGGGCGATGAATATTTGAGCGTGGAGCATCTGCTTTTGTCATTAGCCTCTGTCCAAAGCGATGCCAAAGAGGTTCTCAGTCTGAATTCAATCACGGCAGAGCAAATTGAAAAAGCAATTAAAGAGATACGCGGCGGAGAAAAAATCACCGACCAGAGTCCAGAAGCTAAATACAAAGCACTCGAGAGATACGGCATAGACCTGCTGGAGATGGCGCGCAAGGGAAAGCTCGACCCTGTCATCGGAAGAGACGAAGAGATACGCAGATGTATGCAGGTATTGAACAGGCGGACAAAAAATAATCCTGTTTTGATTGGAGAGCCCGGCGTCGGTAAAACCGCTATAGTCGAAGGACTCGCACAGAGAATAATCGCAGGCGATGTGCCAACAGGATTAAAAAACAAAAGAATCATCGCCATCGATATGGGAGCACTGATTGCAGGCACGAAATTCAGGGGCGAATTCGAAGACCGCTTCAAGGCGGTACTCAAAGAGGTTGTCTCGGCCCAGGGACAAATAATTCTTTTCATCGACGAGCTTCACACCGTTGTCGGCGCGGGCAAGGCTGAAGGTGCTGTCGATGCAGGAAATCTTTTGAAGCCGTCGCTTGCGCGCGGTGAATTGCGCTGTATCGGAGCTACGACAATCGACGAATACAGAAAATATGTCGAAAAAGACGCCGCACTTGAGAGACGATTCCAGCCGATAATGATTGACCCGCCAAGCGTAGAAGACACGATAGCAATACTTCGGGGACTTAAAGACCGCTACGACACACATCACGGCGTGAGAATCACCGATGCAGCCCTTGTGGCAGCGGCTACACTCTCGAACCGCTATATATCAGACAGATGGCTGCCGGACAAGGCGATAGACTTGATGGACGAAGCTGCTTCGAAACTACGAATCGAAAATGACTCGCTGCCCGCCGGATTAGACAGTATTCGCAGAAAGATAGTGCAGCTTCAGATAGAGAAAGAGGCACTGAAAAAAGAAAGCGATTCTGCCAGCAAGGAAAGACTTAAAAAAGCTGAAAAGCAACTGGCAGAGCTTAAACAGCAGGATTCTAAACTTACTGCTCAATGGGAAAATGAGAAGGGGCAAATCGACAAGATAAAAGAATTGAAACAAAAAATCGAGGAGGCCCACACTCAGTTTGACGACGCCCAGAGAAAAGGAGAGCTCGAAACGGCAGCCCGTCTGAAATATGAGACGATAGCCAACCTTAAAAAAGAGCTCGAGGAAAAGGAGCTGCGGTTAGCGAAATCCGAGATGTCGATAATCCGCAACGAGGTGACAGGGCAGCACATTGCCGAAATCGTATCCAAATGGACGGGCATACCGGTTGCAAAACTGTTGAGCGGCGAGCGGGAGAGGCTTATGAAGATGGAAGAGCAAATCCGCAAAAGAGTGGTCGGCCAGGATGAGGCGGTCTCAGCTCTCTGCAACGCCGTGCGCAGGAACCGTGCGGGACTGGGTGACGTTAACAGGCCTATAGGGACATTTTTGTTTTTAGGGCCTACAGGTGTCGGCAAGACCGAACTTTCAAAGGCACTTGCGGAGTTTTTATTCAACGACGCCAATGCGATGGTCCGAATCGATATGAGCGAGTTTATGGAGCAGCACTCGGTCGCGAGGCTGATAGGCGCACCGCCCGGCTATGTCGGCTTCGAACAGGGCGGCAGACTAACCGAGGCGGTAAGACGCAAGCCTTATTCGGTCATACTGCTCGATGAGATTGAAAAGGCGCACCAGGACGTGTTCAATGTGATGCTGCAGGTTTTCGACGACGGCAGACTTACGGACGGCAAGGGAAGAACGGTCGATTTCAAAAACACGGTTATTATTATGACCAGCAACTTTGCCGGCAGCGAGATACTGAAACTGACCGAAGAAGAAGGGGCTGACTGGGAGATAGAGGCACACGTCAAGGATACTCTCAGGCAGTTCTTTAAGCCCGAATTCTTAAACCGCATCGACGAGATAATTGTCTTTCATACGCTGACAAAACAAGACCTGGCAAAAATAGTCGATATTCAATTAGGCTACCTGGCTGAACGTCTGAAGGCCCGAAAGATAAATGTCGAATTCACGGACAACGCGAGAAACTTAATCGGCGAGGAAGGCTATGATAC
>CAYNDE010000007.1:0-30617 GCA_964395535.1 uncultured Pirellulales bacterium | reverse complement strand
TGCCTGCTAAACTGCTCCTTGGTAAGACCATACTCATACATATAGCGGTTGGCTACTTGTGCAAAATAGATACGGGGACCGTTTGAGCCGTAAGGTGCCTCAAACGAGTCCTTGATGCCCCTGGTGATATCCTCTCTTCTAGCTCCAGAGGCGGTCTTCGGTATATCCTGTTGCGAACCGTAGCCATTTGTAAAATATGTAAGAACAGTATCCGCTTGACCTGCGGCAATAGCTTTGGCGGCAAGGTGAAATGAAGCCACGTTACCATTACCCGTGCTCCCTATACCGCCTGCATAACGGGTATTAATTCCGAGGCCTAAAGCCAGTTCGGGATGATTAAGGAATTGCTGTACCCATGTACTCTCGGTAACGACTCCATCTATATCCTTGGGGCTAATCTTGGCATCATCAAGGGCCTTATAAATGGCTTCGGTTATGAGTTCCCTCGCCCCCCGGTTAAGCTTAAACGAATATTCAGTTTCTCCTATGCCAACGATAGCTATTTTGTCACGTAAACTCTCCATATGCTGATATCTCCTTTTTTTAATCAGGCTGCATGTTTATCTTTCATCGGCCGGAAAATGGGCATCGTAATTTTATCGTCAACCCGCTGGAAAACGGCTTCCAGGGGCATCCCGATATAAATATCCTCGGGTTGGCATTCAATAATGTTAGTGGTGAGGTACAGGTTCGGAGCTTCATCAAATTCTACCAGTGCCACGATGTAAGGGCCACGAATGTTAAAAACTGGGCTAAGGTTCCGTCTTACATAAGTCCAGGTAAACAGCCTGGGCTGGCTAGTAACTGCGTACCACTCGATATTTGGAGAGTGGCAGAACGGGCAGAGCCAACACGGGTAAAAATGAAATTGATTGCAATCTCGGCACCTTGGGAGGCGTATCTCACCTTGACGTGTTCCCTCCCAGAAATCCGCCCATTCACTAAATTCGACATCGGGCAGGGGTCCCTTTGAGAAATCTAAATATTCTTTCATTTGTCTAGTCCCTCGCTATAATTCGTGTCTTTTCTCGTTATTACTATTTTATCGAAAGCTATTTCTTTACTATTTCCATTCGTTTTTCCTCCCTCAGAATTTATTCTCATTAGATGGAGCCAAAGGACTGTATATACCGCCTTTTAAAAGAATATATCTTAAAGCGAGATTACCCAAAACCACGAAGACAGCCCCGGTGTTTAATAACGCAGTCGCCTCAGATTCGGCAAGAAAGAATATAAACAAAGGTATAATTATGCCCACCGAGACCACCTGAATCCAAAAAATATAAGCGATATTACCTTTGAGTATCCATATCACGGAATTCCGTGCAGCGGGGCTGCTATAGAAAGAAATCCATAAATACAGTCCTAGAATGACTGCATAAAACACCAGCGTTATCTGGAGAACAGATACTAATGTAGTTATTGGATTTGTGTTTTGACCCAGACTGATAATGGAAAAAACAGCAACCCCTCCAACCAGGCTGGAAACAATAAAAAGCAGCGGTATTATGGCTGAATTCCATAATCGGATCGCTTTCACATAACTCAGAACAAAGCCGCCATAGATTACCACACCGAACGCAAACAGTCCGGATAAAACCCTGAATACATTCTCCGATGCTGTTCCCTGAAGCCAGAAGAATAGAGCAAGTTGTACAGCGGCAAGAACAATGAAGAAAGCAATAGAGATAAAACCGCGGGCAATCCATGAAGAGCCGGGTTTTAAAAGCATCCTCCAGAATCTAAGGGGCTTATGCAGGTGCGCCATATCTACTAGGCCTACTAATAAAATTAGAAGCCAGCCAATAAACATGCCTAACACATTATTAAAAAATAAAGACGTTAAATAAAGCCCCCCCCCAATACCCCCCAAGAAAAAAGCAACAGCTATTAATACTCCCGAGCCCTCGGCCCACCTGGTATGGGGTGTGAACTTTATCATAAATTCGTGCGGTTTTATCTGCATCGGTACGCCTCTGAATAAAAAGCTAATTGATTAAATTCGCTCCAGGAGGATCGGTCTATAGTTTACTACTATTAGGCATATATATCAAATTATAGACCGTCTATAATCTGACTTACCGCTGCAAAGGTATCATCAGAGTAATAACGGCTGTGTAAACTGATGACGCGGTATCATTCCAGAAAAGAAAATATAGAATGCACGGAAACGCCCTAGCAACATTGTACCACCGTTCTCCAGGCTAAACTGCCGGAACGTTATCAGTCAGAAGCATACCGGCGTTTGAGGGAGACTACGAGGCCCTGCCATAATAAGAGTGCGAGTAATTACGCAACCGGTATATCGCCGAACTCATAGGCAAAGGCCAGCGAGCGGCTGCCGGGATGTGCTTTGTGACCGGGACGACTTCGCTACCTTCTATCACTGCTCCAAAGAGCGCTCCTTGACTAACCCAAGCCTGTTCTTGATGCCCTTACTCGATACCGAGTGCCTCCACCTTTTCTGGAAGCGGTATTCCTTTCGCATCCCATCCCATTAAGAGGTAGTAGGTATTTTTAGCCTTATTCATCATAGTACGTTCAAGCGGCTTGTCAGATAGAGCGCCATCAGTCTTGGGCTGGAAAAAACGCTCTGGTAATATGTCATCAGCTTCGGAAAACCCTTCGCGAATATTGAATAACCTTGCCAAGGTCATAATCCTTTCGGCAGCTACCAGTAGCTCCCCTAAGCTGGTGTCCCAGCCGGTAACTGCGGCCACGAGCTCAGCGTGCTCTTGGAGACTGTAGGGTAAATACCCGCATAAACCGATGGTGTCCCCCAGAAGCGCCTTGAACTGTCCAAGTATGAATACGCTTACCCTACGCGGACCCATATCATCCCGGGGCAGGGGTGCAAGTATGCCTATAGTATGGAGCTCCTCGGGGGATAGCATAGCGTCCATTACATTAAGGCCATGGTCGGCACCAGTAGGATTTATCATGAAGCCAAGTCCCATAGTTGGTAATATTCTTGGTTCATGATACCCGGCTTCCAGCCCTTTGACTTGAATAGCAAAATCCTTTGATCCCTTACCGATTTTCTCGGCCATCACTGCAGTTCCTTCGGCCAGCAAGGCGCCGATACCCTGGCGCCTGGCAATCAGCTCGATAGCCTTAAGCATAGCTTCGTCATTACCAAATCTTAGTTCGATTCCATCAGTATCCTCGAGAGTCAGAAACCCTTTTTCAAAACACTCCATGGCAAAGGCAATCGTACCGCCGGTTGAAATCGTATCAAGTGAATATGCGCCACACCGCTCGTTGCCTTTGGCGATGGCTTTGAGATTGCCTACCCCACAGTTCGAACCGAGTCCCACCATGGTCTCATATTCCGGTCCACCATAGGCACCGTCCACATGATATGGTTCTTCAAATTGAACCACTTTCTTGCAGCGTACCGGACAGGCATAGCAGCCATCCATACCGATAAGTATAGTGTCCTTAATCGCACCGCCATGTATCTGTTTTATTTCAGGGAACAAGCCATCGCGGAAATTACGCACCGGTATAAAGCCGGTATCAACCATTGACTCGATAAAAGGCCCGCCGGTGCCGAATTCCGATAAGAAACTTTTAATAGATGACACCCGTTGTCTTATTTCCTTTACGTGCTCTCTATCAGCGACCTTGGGTACGCCATGCCCTCTAACAGCCACTGCCTTAAGGTTCTTAGAGCCCATTACGGCACCCAGACCCCCCCTTCCGGCAGCATCTCTCAAACCAAACATGACACAAGCGTACTTGACCAGATTTTCCCCGGCCGGCCCGATCATACATACTCCTATTTTGTCGTCACCCATTTCTGTTCTTATGGCATCCTGGGTTTCTTTGGTCTCCTTACCCCAAAGGTGACTGGCATCCTTTATACTTACATTGCCATCCTGTACGAACAGATAGGACGGTTTATCAGCTTTGCCCTCAACAATGATGGCATCGTAGCCGGCGCGCTTGAGCTCCACCGACCAGTAACCACCGACCTCTGATTTGGCAATACCACCCGTTTGAGGAGATTTTGCGCCGATGCAGTGGCGAGCAGCACCCGGTATTTGCAGCCCCGATATGGGCCCCAGTGCAAAGATCAGTTTATTATCGGCACTTAGAGCGTCGGTTCCCGGCTTTAGTTCCTTCCATAAATAATAGGCAACGAATCCGGCACCACCAATATATTGTCTGCAGAATAGGTCATCAATAGATTCTGTGACTGTTTTCTTGGTGGACAGGTCCACTCTTAAAATCTTACCGTTATAACCACCTGGTACCTCTTTGGCCAATTATTTTACCTCCTTCTATAGTTGGGACGACATTCGAGAATCTATATACTCGGTCTTACTCTTCCTGATACTCAGGATTAGCCCGCCTATCTCTTTTCCTTACCGGGGATTAACTATTCATGCTTCAGTCAGGTACGGTATTCCCTGATCAAGTCGATACGACCGGAGCTCTTTCAGCGCTGTTAAAGCAGATGGCACGCAGCTTGGTGTCTACTGGCTATCTCTTTAAACTCTGGTTTTACCTCCTTGCAGACAGGTAAGGCGTAGGGACAGCGAGGATGAAAACGGCAGCCTGGAGGAGGGTTAAGAGGGCTTGCCACCTCTCCTTGAAGTATGGTCTTAGTGGGGTCTTCATGTGTAAGATGTTGAAAAGCCGCGGCGAAGAGTGCCTTCGTATATGGGTGAGCAGGGTGCTTGAAGAGTTCTATGCTATCAGCACGCTCCACCTGTTGCCCGACATACATAACATCCACGCTTGTACTCATATGCAGGATAACTGCCAGGTCATGTGCGATGAGCATATAGGCTAGACCGAATTCATCCTGAATTCTTAGTAGTAGATTCATTATCTGGGCTCGGATAGACACGTCCAATGAGGAAATCGGCTCATCCAGAATAATCAGCTTGGGGTGAGTTGATAACGCTCGTGCGATGGCAATTCTCTGCCTCTGACCACCGCTGAACTCATGGGGGAAAAGTCGCGCGTGTTCTGGTCTCATTCCCACTGACTGTAGCACTTCCGCTATTCTAGTATTTATCTCCGCCCTACTGGGTTTTTTCCTGACCGTCATCGGTTCGCTGATAATACTACTGATCCGTAGACGGGGACTCAAGGAACCGGTGGGGTCCTGGAGTACAGCTTGTATAGACTCCCGATAATGGCGTTTCTGACTGTCAGTGAATTCGGCTATGTTCTTTCCCTCAAACCATATAGACCCGCTTGTCAATGGCTCTGTGAGCAAGATCAGCTTTGCCGTAGTAGTCTTACCGCAGCCCGATTCTCCCACCAGGCCAAGAGTCTCCCCTTTTTTTATATTGAAATTTACGTCATCGACAGCCTTTATCCAGGCGCTTACTTTGGCAAAGACTCCCTTTCTAACGGGGAAGTATTTCTTCAAGTTTTTACCCTCTAAGAGGATAGAATTACCTGTAGCATCTTTATTCAACATGAAAACAACTCACATAATGGTTATCGTCTATTCTTACTTCTTCAGGATTTTCCTTGAAGCACCTGTCTTTTGCCATGGGGCATCTTACCGCAAAGGCACAACTGGGTGGTAAATCTACTGGTTCAGGAGGCTGACCCTCGATAGTGCGCAGCAGTGTTCCCCTTGAACCCAGCTTGGGTACAGAGTCGAGGAGAGCGAAGGTGTAAGGGTGCCTTGGTTTCTGCATTATATCTATTGTTGGTCCGGCTTCTACTATCTTGCCGGCGTACATCACGGCGACCCGTGTGCATATCTTGGAGACAATGCCGAAGTCATGCGTAATGAATATTATTGCGCAGCCGGTGACTTTCTGGACTTCTTCTAAAAGTTTGAGATATTCTGCCTGTGTAGTAACATCCAGATTAGTTGTTGGTTCATCGGCAATGAGCAGGTTCGCTTGGCACGACAAAGCTATTGCCCCGGCTACTCTCTGTCTCATGCCACCACTCATCTGGTGGGGATAATCGCGCATCCGTGCCTCTGGGGATGGTATATTGACGAGTCCCAGTATTTCCACCACCTTATTATGTAAAGCTTTATCTTTTAATTCTTGGTGTAGAGATATCGCCTCAGCGACCTGATTGCCTATTCTAAAAACCGGATTAAGGGAGCTATCTGGATTTTGCTGGATCATTGTAATCTTGCTACCTCGTAATTTCCTCATCTCCTCTTCGCTCTTTAACAGCAGGTCTTCCCCCTCAAGGAAGATATGGCCGCCGACAATCTTACCCGGTGGGTCGGGCACCAGCCTCAGAAGAGACAAGCCGGTTACGCTTTTCCCGCATGCAGATTCGCCAACTATACCTAAGACCTCTCCCCGTTTGATGTAAAAGTTCACGCCATCTACCGCTTTAACTGTTCCCCGCCTGACAAAAAAATAGGTCTTTAGTCCAGTGACGCGAAGCAGAATATCATCTTTAGACCCAGCCAACTGGAGACCTCCTTTGCTATATTTGTTTAGGTCTATAAGTCTCTTAGCTTAGGGTCAAGTTTGTCCCTTAGCCAGTCGCCTAAAAGGTTACCAGAAAGTACAACCGCCATGATAGCTACCCCCGGTAGGAACGAGACCCACCATGCTGTGGTAAGAATGCTTCTTCCATCTGCACACATCGAACCCCACGAAGGTGTCGGCGGTGGGATTCCGGCTCCTAAAAAGCTCAAGCCTGACTCCAGTAGAATAACGGAGCCAACGCCCAAAGTGGCGATAACGATTATACTATTCAGTAAGTTAGGTATGACGTGCCGTACCGCTATTGTAAAATCTCGACACCCTGCAATACGCGCTAGCTCTACATAAGCGCTCTCTCGAATCTGTAAAGTCTCGGCTCGTGCCTGCCTGGCATACCCTACCCAGAACATTATAGTAATAATGAGGATGATGTTAAATAAGGAAGCTCCCAGAACAATGGCCAAGACCAAGGCCACAAGGAATAAAGGGAAACCTTGAATTACGTCTATAGCTCTGGAAATAACGGCATCCACCCACCCTCCTTTGTAGCCGGCAAGCACACCCAATATAGTCCCGACAATGCCTGTTAAAAAGACTCCCAGCGCAGCCACGATGAGCGATGTCCTGGCACCATAGATGAGGCGGCTCAGGATATCTCTCCCCATTTGATCAGTCCCGAGGAGATACTCTGCTTTAGCACCCTCCTGCCAGAATGGCGGTGTTAAAGAATCGGCCAGGTGATTTTTTACAGGGTTGTGAGGGGCAATAAAGTCAGCAAATATGGCTACTAATACAAACGCTGCCAGTATTAAAGCAGGTAGATAAAACCTCCACCCAAATCCCATCCTTTTCCCTTTTTTCTTCCGGGTGGTTTTGAGGGCATCGGAAACTTCCATTTTGGTATCGGAATCACCTCGAGGCCCGCCCATGGTTTCCAGGTCTTTCATATATCTTTTTTCCTCATATCATATCCCCGTTTAGCAACAGACTAATCCCTGGTGAATCTTACCCGCGGGTCAAGGTAGACATACAAAATATCAATGGCCAGGTTAACCAGAACAAATAGAGCTACACTAAAAACCAATATCCCTTGTATCAATGGGAAGTCACGCCAGAGTAGTGCCTGGTAGGACAGCTGACCTATACCCGGCCAAGCGAAAACCGCTTCGACAATGACAGAGCCCATAAACGCATTAACCAAAACGAAGCCAGTAAAGGTTATCACCGGAATCAAGGCATTTCTCAGACCATGTTTCCAGATTACATACCTCTCTTTGAGCCCCTTTATCCTGGCTAATCTAACATAATCAGTACTCAGGGTATCTAGCATTGCTGAGCGAGTTAGACGTAAAAAACCGGCGATGGAAAAAGTAGAGACGGTTAAAGCCGGGAGAATCAGGTGTTCATCAAACCTTCCGTAGCCACCAGCCGGCAGCCATCTTAAACTCACAGCAAAGACGAGAATTAGCATTATTCCAAGCCAGAAAGATGGAACCGATTGCCCGAATATCGCAAAAACCTTGAGTATACTGTCTTGCCACTTCTCCCTTTTTACCGCGGCATACACGCCCACCGGTATTGCTACCAGCATACTAAACAACATCGCCGTGCCCCCCAGCTCGAGGGTCGCTGGCAGCCGCTCAAAGATGATTTGAGTCACAGGTCGATAAAAAAACAGAGACCTCCCAAAATCCCCCTTTGCCGCATTTCCTATGAAAACAAAATACTGCTGGTAAATGGGTTTATCCAGCCCTAGATACTCTGCCATTTGCTGGCGTTGCTCTGGGGTTGCGGTTTCAGGCAACATCAGGTCGAGAGGGTTGCCGGTAAGTCTGGCTAACCCAAACACGAGTATAGTTCCTACGATGAGAGCAAGAATCCCCTGCCCCAATCGTATTATCATATATCTGGTCATTATCTAGCAACTACCTCTATTATTTTTCACCACAGCCGAAGCTTAGAGTTCCACATACTTCACCCGTGGAACTCTAAGCTTCGGAGTTCCTTAGTAGTACGAAACAGAGTTAATCTATATCAGTCCCAAATTTCAAACAGTCGGAAGGTATTCAGAGGTTCGGCATGCCGGATGTATTCGAAGTTATAGTAATAACTTGACGAATTCGGAGGCCAATCTCCTACCGTGTTGTTCTTCACAACTATAAAGGGAACCTGGATAAGGGGTGCGGCAACATAGTTATCATACACTTTCTGGGCGATATTCCTGTACATCCCGTCCCTTACCTCCAGGTCCAGCTCTGCGAGAGCCTCTTCGGCCAGAGGCGTTATTTCTTCCATTTCGGGAACCTGGAACCTGCCTCCCCAGAGGTTATCGGAAACGACACACATCAACAGGTACGAGTACGGGTTGGTTCCTGCATAAGCAAGTCTGAAGGTATAGCACTCGCCAACGTTCTCGGTGGCTTCCACTTTTGGCCAGTAGGCCCCGAAGTCCAGCGGACTGATGCTGGCATCTATCCCGATGTCGGCCCAGTAACCGGCCACCGCCTCGGCCTCCTTTTGCGCCATCGGTGTTCCCGGGTGGGTCGGGCTGATAAACGTAAGGCTAAACCCGCCTTCTGCGTTAGGTGTGAAAACACCATCCGCAGCGGCTTCCGCTAGCAATTCCCTGGCTCTGTCCGGGTCGTATGGATAAGGCTCCAGGTCTGTCCAACCCGGTATCTGGAAAGGAATCGTCATCGGCTTAGCAGTGCCCCTGTGTAAAGCCTGGTTTATAGCGTCCCGGTCTATGGCTATATTCATAGCCTCACGCACTCTTATGTCCACCCAGGGGTCCTGATTGTGGTAACCTTCCTGATAATAGTTTACGTTCGCCGGTCGGCACATCCCACCGAATACGATAAGGGTATTAGGACCATAACGCCAGTAATCGATTGTGAACTCATCTCCCTGCAGGTCAGGTAAGCTGTTGGGACCGATTATCGTAGCATCTATCGCCCCTGTCTTGAGCATAGCTACCCGTGTGCTTTCTTCAGGAACTGACTGTATAACGAGGTATTTATACTCAGGGACGACCCGCCAGTGGTCTTCAACCGCTTCATATTTAAGGTAGTTACCTACCTTATGCTCAATCAGCTTGTAGGGGCCCGAACCTACCGGGTTCAAGTTGGCTTCTTCCGCGCCAACCGACTCCACGTATGCCTTGCATGTGACTGCCCCGGCGATGCCGCCGAATGCATACATTTCGGCGTAGTCTACGTTCGGCTCACTCTGATGGACAACCACCGTATAGGGGTCTAACACCTCTACACTCTCGATGATAGTCATGTACGACTTGGCGAGGGAGGTAGATTCTTCGCTCATGTGTTTGCGGATATTATAAGCGACGTCCTCAGCGGTTAGCTCTCCCCATCCATCGTGAAACTGGATACCTTCCCGGATATGAAGGGTAAGGTCGGTATAATCCTCGGACCATTCCCACGACTCAGCCACACTCGGGACGTTTACCCCCTCGGGTGTCTCTATTGCTAAGGTGTCATATACCGCACCGAACAACAGCCAGTCGGTCTGGAACGTTATCCAGGGCAGGAAACCTTCACTGCCCATGGTGTCGATACCGAATGTAAACGTTCCCTCCGGCTTTGGTGCTGCTGGGGGTGTCGTTGTGCCTGAGGGTGTCGTTGTGCCTGAGGGTGTCGTTGTGGTTGGCGTCGGTTCGCCACAACTGCCAAGTGCCAGGCTGCTCACTACAATTATTCCCATCAAGATAAGTATTACCATTTTTGACTTTTTCATTGGTCCCTCCATTTGTGTTAGTCCAGTATTGGCCAGGCAATCATAATTTTACTTTTCCATACTTATATTTCAACTTCACCTCCTATCACAGTATTCAGTGGTATGTCTGGAGTTGGCATTTTTCTGGAGCAGGATGCTACCCCACGGGCTCTATTTTTGAGACAGGGAAGAGGTAGAAGTTGGAATCCTGTCTTGGTTGATGCCGAGGATAATACAAGGCCTCCGTCTGATTGATTTCATTGCACAGTATGTCACTCTCAAGATAGGTTGTCCAGTTTCTCGGTTAGCTCCCTAAAAAATGTGCCTTATCGTAAGGTCCGAAAAACCAACCGGGAGTGGTTGAATAAATAAGAGAGTACCTATGCCATGTGGCCTGTGTTTCAGGTTCGTGGCAGGCTCCCCTTATTTGAAATACCTTGAAACAGTGATTTAACTGTTTCATGTATTTATTCCTCAATTTCACTTCCCCCTAACATAGCACTAATTTGAATTCTTGTCAACGTTTAGACTGACAAATTATAGACCATAATTTAGATATGTGCAATGGCATAATATGGAGTGCTTGTTAAATGCTGTAGGACTTCCCGCGCTCACCACAACTTTGGTGTAGAGAGACTACCAAAGAATCCGGCGGAGCAAGGTACAAATTTCCTCCATCGAATAATAAGGACCTTCATAATTCCGTTCATTTTTCAACCCAGGCATGAAAGCGTAGGCCAGCCGCCGGGTTATATTTTCTCTTGAATGCTTCGGGGTATTTCCTTCTTAATTCATCTAAATCGATCCCCTCGACTTCTACCAAGAAGCCGCTAACAACCATCCCCGTGGCGTTCTTGGAAGTCGTGTTATGCGGGGTTATGGTGTTGATAGCTCCGCCTCTATCCAGCTCCCCGGGCACTATAGGATCATACCTTGCCCCGTGGTCCATATAGACGACACCGGGCATTATCCTCTCGGTTACGTAGGCGCCACCTAGGACGGCGCCTCTCTCATTGAAGACCTTGATCACATCGCCGCTTTTGATGCCCCTTGTTGCGGCATCTTTGGGATTTATCCAGAGTGGCTCATACTTGTAACCGTCCGGGCCCGTTACTTTGCAGGTCGGTGCTTCTCTCGTCCAGGTGATATCGTCGCACTGGGCGTGTACCCGCCACCGGCCGTGGTTGGACATGATTAGCAGGGGATATTTCTTGGCTCTTTCGCTGGAGAGGGACTCATCATGGCCCTCTCCCTTCTCAATCCAATGCGGTACCGGCGGCCTCTCCTTGTCGTCGGGGAAGTGCTCGGCTAAACCCTGAGAGTAGAATTCCAGTTTGCCGGATGGGGTCTTGATGGGATGTTTCTCGGGATCATCATAGAAATTCCTTAAGCCTACCGCGTATTCTTTCCATTTCGGGTCAGTCGGGACGACAAAATATCCCTTTTCTTCGAATTCCTCGTATGTAGTAAGCTTCTGTAGACCGGAAGTCTCGAAACCAAGTTTAATGTAGTCTTGAACAGTCTTGCCTTCCGTTAATTCCTCAAGCAGGCCGAGCCTCTCGGCTATCAGGCAGACGGCATCGTAGTCGCTCACGGACTCTCCAACGGGTTCAATGCACTTCTTCTCACGCAACATAATACGGAATTGACCGTTCCCTGTGTCCATATTGATATCTTCTTCCTCAAACTTCGTATTGATTGGGAGGATGATATCGGCAAAAAGACAATCGTTTTCCATCCATGGGTGCTGTGCTAAGATGAACTCTATCTTCGGACTTCTTAAGGCCTTGATATAGGTATTGCTGTCGTTCCAGCAGGTTATCCAACAGGGTGTATCCGTCCATATCATATGGACTTCAGGGCAGCCCTTCGCCGGATAGGTGTATTTAACGAACTGGTCTGTAGTATCCGCGAGGCATAAGGTCGTACCATACCAGCTGATAGGCGGCTTGAGGAGAGCATCGTGAATAAGGTCTTTGGGGATAAACTGTTTTGGATAGATATTTTCAGGTGTCATACCACGCCCAAAATGGCCGAAACCTGCTTTTTTTATATCCCAAACAACAGGAACCATGTATCCCCTGCTGGCCTTACTGGGATACGGGCTTACCGAACTTACCGGCATAGGTTGCTGATGGTGCATATTCCATTCAATCATCTTGACCTGGTGGGACCCTGGCTTGCCTAGCCCCTGCATTCCAAGCAGCATGACCTCAAGGCGACCGTTTTCCGAGGAATATGGCACCCTGATGCCGGGACCACCATTGCCATGTAATATCGTTGTTGGATTGGATGCCCAACTTCTTGCCAGCGCCTTGATGGTCCATTCGGGGATGCCCGTCTTTTCAGATGCCCATGCAGGTGTCTTGGGAATCCCGTCTTCTTTTCCAAGGACGTACTCCTCGAACTTATCGAAGCCGTATGTATGCGTGGCTACATATTCCTTGTCGTAGGTTCCTTTGGTAATCCAGAGATAGGCGATGGCCAGTTGCAGGGCGGTGTCTGTGCCTGGCCTGATAGGAATCCATTTATCTGCATGGACGGCGGCCCCGTAGTTCAGGTCCGGGCAGATATATATCGATTTGATGCCGAGGTCCGTCCACCAGTAACACAGGCGGCTGGCCATCTGCCCATCAAATCCCCATGGAGTCGTCTCAGGGTCGCATCCCCAGAACAGAAGCATCTTGGAATTCTCAGCGATATCAGGCATAACGTTTGTATCCGGTACCATCTGACCTACGGGTTCCATTCCCCAGACATGTTTTGCACCCCAATACCATCCCTCCCAGCTGTCCGGATTCCGGGTCTGCAGTGTATATCCTCCCAATAAATCAAGGAGTCTGGTGCCGCAGGCATGTGCGCAATGCACGGTCTTCATCTCCCCATGTCCATCCATCTGCGCGAGTATGGCATACGGCCCGTATTCTTTGATTACCTTTTTTATCTCTTTAGCTATCAGCTCCAAGGCCTCATCCCACGAGATTCTTACGTAGCCGCTTTTACCCCTGTTGTGCATATTCCTATCGCCATCAGGATTCCAGTCGACTCTCTTTAACGGGTAGAGGATTCTGTTAGGGGAGTAGACCCGCTTTTTATAGGCCAAACTGTAAGGAGGTATCAACGCTTTCATCCCGGGTTCAAAGGTCTTTCCGTGTGCTTCCATCTTCCAAGGATTAAAGCCCTTTTTATCATATTTCCAGTCGAAGTGCAATGGCCTGATCCTGACTATTTTACCTTTCTTAACATCCGCTACCGAAGAGTTGGCGTTGGGGCCAAAACCGAGAGAGATCGGGAATGATAGCTCTTCCCCGGCTTTTGTTTTAGGTTTGTCATTTTTTTTCATCTTGTCCTCTCTTCATTGACGATTATTAATCTGTTTTGATAACAACTGACTACGATGATTTCTACGAATGGTGGCATATTGGCATGGCTTATATACCCGGGGCCAAACATCCTTCTTTAGAACTTACCGCCAACCGGCTTCATTACGGATGAGGCGGATGTCGCAAGGAATACAAACTTAATTGCCTTAACCAGGCATTCGATTCAGTTTAAAGTATATAATGATGAATGTCAACGATTTTACTAATTTCATTTTTCCCATTAATCTTTGCCCATTATCAAGGGAAAATGCCGGAATCCCCTATATTTTATATACCATTTGTAATATAACTACTAAGGCAATATAAGGTTATTGCTATTTAGTCCGACAATTTATAGGCCAGATTTTTCTTTTGACAGAATTTTATAAATGTTGCATAATTAGGTTTATGAATAAAGAAAATACCAAAGACAATAATATTCTCTTTGAAGCGACCGCCCATTATATTGATAACGCGAGACGAGTTCCTCGCGTTCGTTCATTCTTCTGGCTCCTGCGCTGTGCCGATGCCCTTGATAAATATGCCGGCCTGGAAGTAGGGACGAAGGGCGACAGTCGTACCGGGTTAGCCGTATTACAAATCTTAATCAAGCATCCAGAAGGTATCTCCCAGCAAGGTATCGCGAAACAGACGGGCCGCACCAAGCAGTTGATTGTATTAGCGATTGACAAACTCGAGGAAAAAGGTTATGTGCTCAGAGATTCGCTTAGTATCGATAGAAGAGTAAATTTTATTCGCATCACCAATGCGGGAATCGAGCATCTCAATGAAGTTTTCCCTCACACCGTGGCGATGTGTGATCAAGCCTTGTCTTCTCTTAGCGATGCAGAAGTAGAGCAATTGCTGCCCCTTACGATAAAATTAACGAAGGGCCTATGGGAAAAAATTGAAAACCTTGTCTTCTCAAAATGAGTGAGGTTGTCTGGATTTTTTAAGAAATATATCGGCCAAGTGTTCGTTCCAATGTACTCCGGCCCGCCCACCTTAATGAGGTAGTCGGCTACCGTGCTCCGCGTAATCCGGCAGCTCCGGGCTATCTCTCGCTCGCTTAAGCTAAGGTCGTACTTTAAGCATGGGTCTTCTTTAATATTGCGCAGGGGAAATTTTTCTGTTCGCCATACAATCACCTCCTTGGGCGATTGTATAGCATTACGTTACCCAGCGCCGCTTTCTACCTTCTCGGCAGCCTACCTGGCAGGGTGGCCCGATTTGCTCCGGAACACCGGCCGATTTTCTCCAGAATAAGCAGGCAGGGGGAGAGTATTTAGATTCGACTAAAACCAGATGAACTCCGAGGAGCTACGTTGACATCCACAAAGGATTCGGATTAGACTGAAGTAAAAAAAGTAAAGGAAGCAGTTTAATGACACCTAAAAACAGAGAAGAGGCGATAAAAGAAGCATACGATAAGGGATATAATTATGAGTTCGAATATCACGGCTGAAGCCAGTGCGTGATTCTTGCGGTGCAAGATGTACTTGATATGAGAGATGATAGTGTCTTCAAGGTGGCTAGCGGGCTCATGGGGGGTATCGGCCTGAACGACGACACCTGCGGGGTATTGTTAGGTGCCTGCTTGATGCTTGGTTTAAAATACGGGCGGGGGCGCGAAGAGATTGATAACCTAGAAAAGCTCGCGAGCTCGAGTGAGCCGGTAGGTAAGCTCTACAAGTGGTTCGAAAAAGAATTCGGTTCAGTTACGTGCCGTGAAATACGAACCAGATTAGATGGTGTTTTTTATGACCTGAAGGTCCCGTGGCAGTTTGATTTAGCCATGAAAGACGGACACCTGGAGAAATGTTCTGATATTACCGGAAAGACAGCGGCCAAGACAACGGAAATGCTGTGGGAGGATGAGGCAGAAGAAAAGTAACTCCCGGCGGCGCCAGGTTCAACTTGATTGAAAATACTGCCATTCCAAGATAAAGGCGAAGTTATCCGCCTCTGAAAGGTTTTCCTTGAGACGAGCCCCTAATCCTCTTGCGGGATGAAAAATAACGGGAATATAGGAACTAGGATTCCCTCATCGAGACTGCCAGGTCGGCGTCGGTAGTGATACCTCCATTAATCAGTGCCTCGGCGATTTCGTCGTCTGTCATGCCGAGGATTTCCTTGAAAACATACTCGTTATGCTCACCCAAGAGTGGCCCCGTGCGCCAGTCACCTTCCACCTTCGACATCTTGAAACCATGCGTATAATAGGTGTGCTCATCCATCACGGAGTGCTTTAGCTCACGCAGGAAACCTCGATGCCTCATCTGGGGGTCATTGTAGGCATCCTTGACAGTTGCCACCAGGTGGCAGGGCACACCCACCGCCTGCAGGTTCGCTTCCACTTCCTCGGCCGTGTATCCCATGGCCCATTCACTTACATGCACATCAAGCTCCACCTCGTTTTGTTTCCTCGACAACAACGAAGCAAACTTGGGATCTCCCGTCCACTCTTGGTCAATTACGTTGCAGAACGCTTCCCACTGAATATCATCGAAGACCGTGATGGCGCACCAGCGGTCATCACCCTTACAGGGATAAACGCTATGAGGCGCAGCATACGGATATGAGTTGCCACTTCGAATCGCGGAATGTCCATTCGTTATATAATCCATGATTACCGGAGCGATATTCTGGATACCACACTCGCATTGTGATACATCCAGGTGCTGGCCACGCCCGGTACGGCGGCGATATTCCAGAGCAGATAAAATGCCTACCCCAACATAACGTGAGGCAAGCGCATCAACGAAAGCTACCGCATGCGGCGTAGGTTCCCGGTCCGGCCATCCGGTTAGATGCGTAATACCCGCCATCGCAGAGGCGTGGAAGCCGAACCCGCCGAACTTCGCCAGGGGGCCTGTCTGTCCCATCTGGCAGGTGCTCAGGTAAACAATATCGGGCTTTACTTTACTCACATTCTCGTAGTCGAGGCCCAACTTGGCCATCGTTCCCGGCGTGAAGCTCTCCGCCAGTACGTCCGCCCACTTAATCAACCTCCAGGCGATATCCAGTCCACTGGGCCTTTTCAAATCAACACTTACACTACGTACGGGACCATTCGCCTGGGCAAACCATGGTGAACGATTAATTTGAGGAATATTTTTATCGAAGGGGCGCGACTGCCTCATGGTATCAATCCGCCGGTGGCTCTCCATGCGGACTACTGTAGCTCCCCAGTGTGCGAGATACCTGATACCCATCGGCCCGACACCTATCCAGGCCAGACTGGCAACCTTGATTCCCTCTAGGGGCATGACTTTTCCCATTTCGATGCTCTTTCCCGCCATGTGCTGGCTGTACTTTATCCGGTAGAAGGCCTAAATTGCTCCTGAACTCTTTAGGATACTTAGCTCTTCGGAGCTGTAACCCAGCTCGCCTTCGTATACCTCCATATTGTGCTCACCGATAAGGGGCGCGCGCCTCCTGATTTCCCCCGGGGTCTCACTGAACCTTCTAAAGAGCCCGCAGTAGGTAAGGGTGTCGTCCAGTTCATCATGCTCAACATCGACCCAATAATCCCGGACTCGCCACTGCTCCGCATTATAGACATCCTCGGGGGTGCTGACCGGGACCAGCTGGATATTGCGCTTGATTGCCTGCTCCAGCAGTTCCGCCTTGGTCTTGGTCATAAAGAAATCGGCGAACACTTTTTCTACGCGGTCTACTTCTTCGCTGGTTATGCGAGACATATCGTAGTGATTCACCCAATCATAGTTAACCAACCAGTCCGGGGCCATCCCTTCTTCAGCCATCCACTGCACCATACCGCCGGTATTGGGAGTCCCTACCAGCACGAGTAACATAAAAGCTATATACCCGTCTTTGCACTGGTAAAGCTGGCGTCCTCCGGGCCCTTCTCCAATGCCCTTTCTGTTCCCCCGCCGGCGGTAAACGTGGCCTAACAATTCATACGACAGCAGGTGCACCTCATCCGTACTTATTACGAAAGTATCCTCTACAGAAACATCAACATGCTGCCCCTCGCCGGTCTGTACTCTGTACCAGTGAGCAATCATCGAACCTGCGCAGGCTTCGACCCCGGCGTGAATGTAAGCTTGCGGAAAGCTGGTCCAGACCGGCGGACGATCAGGATCACCCGTGGCGTACAGCCCACCACTGCTCGCCCAGAGCGTGAGGTCGGAGCCTGTATAGTGGGCCTTCGGCCCGGTCTGACCGAATGGAGTGATGGAGGTAACGATAATCCTGGGATTTAACTCACTTAAAGCTACGTAATCCAGCCCCAGGTTATCCAGATAACCCGGCGCAAATGATTCGATTACAAAATCCGCGGTCTTGGCAAGCCGCTTGAATATTTCCCTACCATCGGCCGTTTCAATATCCAGTGTTATGCCCCGCTTGTTGGTGTTATAAGCGAACCAGAAGAGACTCTTTTGCGGGTCCGGCATATTTTTATAGAAAGGAGCGATACGTCCACTGCGATCACCCCCCGGTGGTTCTACCTTAATAACATCCGCTCCCAGATCAGCAAACATCTTGCCACATATCTGGGTCCCGCCTTGCGCTAAATCCAGGACACGGATACCGGATAAACAGCTTTCCTTCTCGGCTCTACTCACAAACTCGCCTCCGTATTAGGTCTATCAAATAACAAAATTGGTGGTCGATTTCTTGGTGGTCAATTGCTTGACTGTTAAATATATTTATATCATAAGTATATTGGCTTGTCAACGGTAAAATACCATAGGATAAACTCGCGCCCCTAACCGCCTGGAATCGCTCCTCGCTATCCAGATGCGTATCACAAAAGCCGGGAGAAAATTGTGGATGAAGCTTACCACAGCCTGGCTGCCTCTGCGCTTTTACTACTCATGAATTGGGGAGTCGCGCTAGACCATGGTATCACCACTGTCGACCTGGATAGTCTGTCCCGTGATATCGCTGGCGGCATCCGAGACTAAAAAGAGCACCGCATTCCCCATATCCTGAGGCGTGGTCAGCCTCCTCATCGGCGCGGATGATGTAAAAAATTGCTTTATCATAGGAGCCAGGCCTCCCAATTCAGTATACAGACCGGTGTCACCAAGGCCGGGGACTACGGCGTTGACATTTATTCCTGAAGGCCCTACTTCAGCCGCCAGTGACCTGGTCAGGCCTATGATTCCGGCCTTGGCAGCCAGATAAAGAGTACTGCCGGTGCGGGCAGGATGTCCGGCCTTAACCATACTGCGAACAGAAGACACAAAACTGTACTTGATAACAGACGACACACTGACAATTTTGCCGCTCTTTCGCTCAAGCATTTGAGGAAGGACCGCCCGGCAGCAGTGCCACGTCCCTTTAAGGTTAATATATATATTAGTATGCCAGTCCTCTTCGGTAGCCTCAACAAGCGCGGGCGTGCTAGCCTTACCGGCATTATTTACCAGTATATCTATCCTGCCGAATTTATCCAGCCCTGCCTTCACCATGGCATTGACTTCTTCACTACTTGTTATATCCGCTTTTAGAGCAATAGCATTTCGCCCTAGAGCCTCGAGCTCGGCTGCCGTTTTTTTCGCCCCCTCGAGGTCTATATCAACCACGATTACATCGCAGCCTTCTTTCCCCAGAGATAATGCTATGCCCTTGCCGAAACCTATCTGACTACCAGCCCCGGTTACTAGTGCTACCTTGTCCTTCAAACCGAGATCCATTGTTTCCTCCTTTTGCTTATTTTTTGATTACAGTATTGTCCCGTAACGTATTCCAGAGCTAGGTGTTGCCATCGAACAGGTAGGTGAGTATAAAACGCTCGTGTCCCAAGCTGCTGTCCGTAAATTCACCACGCTCCGGTCAGCATTGTCTGCGACGTAAGGTCGCTAGCAGCGTTCGAGGCTAAAAAGACTACTACATTGGCTATATCCTGCTGTTCAGGAGCACTGCTATCAACATCATCCATGCCAGGAACCATGACGACGTTCACGTTTATTCCAGCGAATCCCACTTCGGGTGCCAGTGCCTTGGTCATTCCGATGACCGCGGCGTTTGCCGCACTATAAAGAGAAGCCTGAGATAACCCCCTAACCGCAGTAGTTGATGATAGGCTAATGATATTGCCGCTTTTACGCTCAAGCATTTGAGGAAGGACCGCCTGGCAGCAGTACCACGTCCCTTTAAGGTTACTATCTATATTGATATGCCAGTCCTCTTCGGTAGCCTCAGTGAACGGAGACATGCGGGCCCTGCCGGTATTATTTACCAGTATATCTATCCTGCCGAATTTATCCAGCCCTGCCTTCACCATGGCATTGACTTCTTCACTACTTGTTATATCCGCTTTTAGAGCAATAGCATTTCGCCCTAGAGCCTCGAGCTCGGCTGCCGTTTTTTTCGCCCCCTCGAGGTCTATATCAACCACGATTACATCGCAGCCTTCTTTCCCCAGAGATAATGCTATGCCCTTGCCGAAACCTATCTGACTACCAGCCCCGGTTACTAGTGCTACCTTGTTCTTCAAACCGAGATCCATTGTTTCCTCCTTTTGCTTATTTTTTTAATTATGAGTCTATTGCTTCATCTCCTTGGATTGCTTGCAGTGGATTGCTAGTCGGGTTACGCTCCTGCAGCATATCCTCCATCCTCGCTTTCATAAACGGCTTAACAAATTCGGCATTTGCGAGTACGTAAAACTTCTTCTCTCTTATGGCGCTAAAAACGATGTCCGCAACCTGCCGCGGCGACATAACATTCTCGACCATCTGTGTCAATGCTTTTATATAAGCTTGGATTTTCGGGTCAGAAACGCGTAACCTTTTACCTGTTTTATTCTGTAACTCTACCGGACGGTTGCGCTCACTCTCCATTAACTTGGTTTCGATTGGTCCGGGACATAACACGGAAACCCCTATATTATAATTTCCCTGCTCTAATTCACAATATAGAATCTCGGAGATAGCCACAACGGCATGTTTACTCACAGTATACGGACTGCCGCACCAATCTGTAAACAAACCGGCCGTAGAAGCCGTGTTTACTATATGACACTCGGTGCCCTGCCTGAGCATGATTGGTGCGAAGAAATGGATTCCATTGATGACACCCCATAAGTTAACGCCGAGGACCCACTGCCAGTCAGCTAGGGTGCTTTCCCGGACAGTAGTTTTGGTATCAACGCCGGCGTTATTGAACAGCAGGTTGACTTCCCCAAAAGTATCCAATGTCTTCCGGGCGAGTGCTTCAACATCAGCCCCTTTGGAAACATCAGTACGCAATGCCAGGGTGCTAACCCCCATGGCTTTGATGTGCTTTTCTGCCTTCGCTAGGATATCTTCTTCAATATCAGCCAGTACGACCTTCATGCCCTCTCTCGCACAACATTCCGCCAGACCTAGGCCAATCCCGCTGGCACCGCCGGTAATAACCGCTACCTTGTCTTTAAAATATTTCATTCATTCACTTCTTCAGTCGCGTGAAGGTCACTACGTCTCACCTGTTTTATCCTCCCGGCATCGCTTCCTACACTATAGTAATCCGCTAATATCCATAATTTCCAGGGACTTTTATCATACGCCCTCCTCCTTTCACGTCCTTACAATTATATAATGGTTGGGTATTAATCTTACCGCCAGGCTGCCGGGAGAGTGACATGGTGGGATGAACGTGCGGAATATAGGGGCAAGTCAGCTTTGAATTTCCATACAAATGTGACTTCCCTGAAAGACACCTTTTTTTCTGATAATCGCCTGGCAACAGTGACCTCATTATTAGTCAGGTCTGCGTGGCAATGAAATGAGACTATTTTCTTTGAACGCTAACAGTATCAAGTACTCGATTTCACTTCTCCCTAACATAGCACTAATTTGCACTATTGTCAAAACTTAGACTGACAATGAATAGACCATAATATCCGGTATCGGTAATCGCCCTGGCGATCTGACAGTTACACTTATATTTATTAAGGTAATCTCACCGAATTCCTCGACTTATAAATGAAGAAATTCAACACAATCTCAAAGTATTCACCTATTTCAAGTTTAGCTATCGTTGAGCGGTCTATTCTTATACCCAGAAGTTTCATCTCGGCAGCTAATTTCATTTGGGATACTTTAGCCTCTTTTCTAGTTGCCTTGATACGTATACCGACAATGTTCTTCCTGGTCACAATCGAAGAATAGAGTAAAAGGTAAAAAAATAGTGTGCTCTTAACGCACACTTTATTTTATAATATGCTAATCAATATCTGTCGAATCAGGATTGACTTTGTCTTGTGAAATTAATAGGCGGGTCGCCGGTGAGAGGTTTCTATTGACCGGCTATACTGATGGAGGAGGTCATCAGTATAGTCTTAATCTCACTGGCGAGCCCGCCTCGGGGGCATTCTATATTTATCAAAGCTGTAGCCCGCTGCCCTATCACAATATGTTTCTCTTAAGTTAACCATGCAACCTTGTTTAGTATAACACTGGTATCCATTTTGGTCAATCCCCAGACAGGCAAACTATAGACCATATTTTGTATTGGGAAAATACAAGCCCATTTTTCATCTTGTCAGCCATGTAGGACCTCGTATTTTGATTTTCAAGACTTGGCTCATCTCCCGGGCATCCTCCAGCGACAGACACCAGTTCCTATATAGGCCGTCATTTAAGACCAGGGTAGCCTTGGAAGCATTAAAGGGCGAGGATATTAATTTAACTTCAGTAGAAATGGGCGGTTGACTTGTACCGTTTATAAGTCTGTTTATAGACAGTCTAAGTGTAGACAGAAATTAAATATATGTAGTATACTATAATAATATCAAAGATAATAATATCAAAGCCGGTAAATCGATAAGTAGAAGCATTTACTATGATTATCGAGAAGCTCTTTCCACTCTAAATGTTCTGGATTGGCAGCAGCATAACGTAGCCTTAATATTTTAGAGGTGACTACTTATGCATTCAAAGGAGAAGGATGAAAAAAGCCGAAGTAACCGATGGGGAAATGGTAGATGAGTGGATATCAACGACCTGCGGTATTTGCTACGCCTGTTGTCCCATCAAGGTGCATGTCGTCAACGGTATCCCGGTGAAAATCGAAGGTGACCCCAGATCATCCATCAGCCAGGGTGCTGTTTGCGGGAAAGGCGCGGGTTCCATGACAGTAGTTACCGACCCTAACCGGATTAATAAACCGCTCAAGCGAACCAATCCGGAAAAGGGTATAGGTATTGATCCCGAATGGCAGGAAATAACTTGGGATGAAGCTCTGAATACAATTGCCAGTAAGCTTAAAGAAATTTATGATGAAGACCCCAGGCAACTTAAACCTAATATAATGCCAGCACAAGGTCCCTACTGCCAGCCTCCGCTATGGGCGTTTGCCCATGCCTTTGGCAGTCCAAATGAATCTGCGGCTTCGGGAGGTATGATATGCGGGAATGCCGCTCACTTCGTGGCTGGCCTGACACACGGTGCTTGGTCGCATACATGCGATTTCGAAAACTGCAATTATTTAATACATTTTGGGGCTAGCAAAGGACATGCCGCGGGACATGGCGCTAATCAGTTAATGCGCGGTATGGCAGATGCCAGAGCGCGAGGTATGAAGCAGATTGCGTTCGACCCGGTATGCAATTTTGTCGCCGGTAAAGCCACCCGATGGGTACCCATCATTCCGGGAACGGACCTGATGGTAGTCCTGGCCATGCTGAACGTTATCCTAAATGAGCTACAAACCTGGGATGATGTATTCATCAAGACCAAAACCAATGGACCCTACCTTATCGGTTCCGATAAGCTTTATATAAGGGATAGGCAGACGAATAAGCCCTTGGTCTGGGACGCAAAAGAAGGCAAAGCTAAAACCTGGGACGACCCGACGGTAAAAGATTTCGCGCTGGAAGGTAGCTATGAGGTAAATGGTACGAAAGGTACCCCCGCTTTTCAGTTGCTCCGAGAACACCTTAAGCAATATACTCCTGAGATGGCTTCCGAGGAAAGTTCTGTACCGGCTGCAACCATTTACAAAATCGCCGAGGAATTTGTCAAAGAGGCTAGAATAGGCAGTACAATCGCCATCAAGGGGAAAACCTTCCCCTTCAGGCCGGTGGCAGCGGTAACTTTCCGCGGCGTTAATGGCCACAAGAATGCCTTTAACAGCATCGCTGCGATACATATTCTAAACATGGTAGTGGGCGCCATGGATGTGCCCGGGGGCGCGATCGGTTGGCCAACCAGATGCTTCGGCTTTGAAAAAACCGGTAGGCCGTGCTACGAGCCCAGCTTCGATCCGGTAGATGGCATGCTTCTGGCCGGATGGTGGTGGGGAGAAGTCGGCCGCGGCATGAGATTACGCCATACGATGTGGCCCATTGCCTCTCCTTCATTCCCGGAGAATTCTTTGGGGCTGAAAAATCTTTACACTTGGGTTAATGATTCACCCTTTTTCTTTTCATCCGATCGCGAGGAGATCTGGAAAAAGATGGGATTGTCCTACAGGTTCAAGGCGTGGATGAACTGGGGTACGAATTTAATCATGTCTGGAGGTAATCTGGACAACATCTCCGATACACTTAAGAAAATACCCTTCGTCTTTACTTTTGATATCTATCTGAGCGAATTTACTGATTTTTGCGACATTGTCCTGCCGGACACCAGCTTCCTGGAATCCCTTTCTATTGATGAGAACCTGCACGTTGGTTATAACGGCCCTATCGGCATGTCAGACTGGTCTTTCCACTTGCGGCAGCCTGTTACCGCGATTTCAGGAGAGAGAAGGTCGATGCCGGAAGTACTGCTTGATCTCGCCGGAAGAATCGGGCCGGAATACAGGAAAAAATACCTGCACTATCTTAATCTGTTTTGGGCACTCGAAGGTAAAAATGCACTGGACGAAGAGAAGGAGTATACCTGGGAACAAATAAATGATAGTATCTGCAAGAATTTCTTCGGTGACGAACATGATTTGAGTTGGTTTAAAAAAAACGGCGGCCTGGAATGGCCTAAAAAACCCGAGGAGGCTTTCTGGCGCTATGAAATTAGCGCCAGGGTACCGCTTTACTGGGAGTTCATAATAGGCATGGGCGAAAAAGTAAAAGAGATTGCTGAGCCCAGGGGACTAAACCTTGATTGGAGACAATTTACCCCGCTACCTACCTATTTTGCCTGTCATCCTGATGACAGCAAGTCAGCCGAGTATGACCTTTACGCAATAACATACCGGGACATTCTTCATAGCGGTAGCGCCACTCATCAGCATCCGGAGATTGACCGGGTGTCTCAAATGAACCCGTATAGCAATTTTATCATCGTCAACGAGGATGTAGGTAAAGAGAAAGGGCTAAAAGATGGGCAGTTGGTCTGGGTGGAATCAGAGACCGGCCGCCGTGCCAAAGGTAGAATCAAGTTAATGCAGAGCATACACCCGCGAGTGATAGCTTTTGCAGCTACCTCCGGACACTGGTCAAAACACATGCCCATTGCCTTCGGTAAAGGTGTCCATTTCAATGATTTGTTAGAGATTGATAAAGATCATATCGATCCTGTAAGCCTGAGCGTGGAGGCTTCTATCAGAGTTAAGATCCATTCTGCAAAGGAGGATTAGAATGGCCAGATGGGGCATGGTCATCGATCTACATAGATGCGTCGGCTGCTATTCCTGCGCTATCACTTGCCGTCAAGAACATTTCCTGCCGAGCAATATCTACTTCAACCGTGTCCTGATAACTGAGGAGGGCAAATACCCAGCGGTGCACAAGGTAATTTTACCCGTGCAGTGCAATCAATGCCAGGAAGCCGTTTGTATTGAAGTCTGCCCAACAGGTGCTAGCACTATGCGAGAGGATGGCATTGTCCAGATAGATAGTAATAAATGTACCGGATGTGAGTATTGTGTCGTTGCCTGCCCTTACCAGATGAGGACTCTTTATTCCGATGATAAAACAGAATTTTTCGCCAAACAAGGTTTGACTCCGTACGAAGTCCTGGGCAGGAAATTGCATCCTTATCAGAAAAACACAATATTAAAATGCGATTTTTGTGCGGAAAGAATCGATCAGGGAATAAAGCAAGGACTAAAGCCAGGTAAAGACCGGGATGCGACTCCCGCGTGTGTTATTAATTGCCCGGCTAACGCCAGGTATTTCGGTGACCTCGATGACCCCGAGAGCGAAGTATCCCGCCTGATAGTTGAGAAAAAGGCCGAACCGCTGCATCCTGAGTTCGACACCAAACCGTCCATTTTCTATATAAAGCTATAAAAATTCGCACCGTCAGGCTGGCCTTGCCTTCTACTCAGGCAATGCCTCCCTGCGGTAAGCTCGCTAGTAACCTTGGGGGAGGTATACAGATAGTGAAAGAAATAAGGCTGCACGGGAGGGGTGGGCAAGGAGTAGTGATGGCATCCGAGATATTAGCGGTAGCTTTCGTGACCGAGGGGAAATACGCTACGGCCTTCCCTTCTTTCGGTACAGAAAGGCGCGGAGCTCCGGTCAGGGCTTTTCTCCGGATAGATGACAAACCTATCAGGGAAATTACCCAGATTTATAATCCGGATTGTTTGCTGTTAGCAGACCCATTCTTCCAGAACGTGGCCGATGTCTATGACGGTCTCAAACCCGGCGGAATCCTCGTTATGAATTCCCAAGTCTCGGTGGAAAACAAACCGCACGAGAACGTTACGTGCTTAGGCTTCGTTGACGCCACGCGAATAGCTCTGGAAGAGATTAACAGACCATCAACCAATACCTGTTTGGCGGGCACTTTCGCTGCGACGACCAGGTACCTAAATCTGGCTTCGATAGAGTTGGCTTTAGAGAATTTCTTTAACGGGAAGGCTCTCGAGGGAAATATTCGATGCGCCCGTAGAGGGTTCGCAGAAGCTGGGATAATAAAATTCTGAAGTTTAAAAATGAAATTTAAAACAAAGTATCCCGGTCCATGGGTGGATATAGATAAAACTGAGTTACTTACCAGTGATGTAGGTGACTGGCGGTACCGTAGTCCTGAAGTAGAGAAAAGCAAATGTTCCCATTGCGGTCAATGTTATTTATACTGTCCCACCGGATGTATAGAGGATAAGGGTTCTTATTTTGAAGCTAATCTAGCATTTTGTAAGGGGTGCGGGATATGTGCTAAGGTTTGTCCGATCGAAGCGATCAAAATGACCACCGGAGGTAAGTAATAAAATGGGAGCCACAGCTGGGGGAGAAATAAAGGTGCTCAGCGGTAATCAGGCGGCTGCTAAAGCCGCCGTTTTATGCCAGCCGGACGTGGTAGCAGCTTATCCAATTACACCACAGAGTGAGGTGGTAGAGGAACTAAGCAAGTTTTATGCTGAAGGCGCGCTCCAGGCGGAATTTGTGGAGGTAGAAGGAGAACACTCGGCGATGAGTGTCCTGATAGGAGCTTCCTCATCTGGAGGACGAACGTTCAGCGCCACTTCGAGTCACGGTTTACTCTCTATGTTTGAAGCCTATTTTTATGCCTCCACGCTGAGGCTGCCGATAGTGATGGCGCATGTCTGCCGGGAATTGGCAGCGCCCAACACCGTCCTCTGCTCGCAACAAGATATCCTGACAATGAGAGACGCCGGGTGGATTCAAATTCATTGTGCATCTTGTCAGGAGATACTTGATTCTATCATTATGGGTTACAGGCTAGCGGAAGATCCGGACATTCTATTGCCGGTGAATATCTGCTATGACGGACATTATCTATCACATTTCTCCGCCCGGGTTGAGGTTCCTGATCAAGCCGATGTGGTGACCTTTTTACCTGAAAAAGACCTTCGAGAGTGTAGATTGGACCCAGATAAACCTATGATGCAGGCTCCGTACCTTGGCGGTAAGCTTTTCACCGAGTACCGGTACAAACATTGCTTGGCGATGCAAAATGCTCTGCCAGAGATCGATTACATCGACGGCGAATTCCAGAAATCTTTTGGCAGAAGCTATGGGGGCCTGATAGAAGAATATCGAAATGAAGATGCTGAAATAGTCCTGGTGGCCTTGGGAAGCGCCGCTTCTACCGCCAAGGCAGTAATTGATTTAAAACGTGATGAGGGAGTGAAAGTCGGCCTGGTCAGGATAAGATGTTTCAGGCCTTTCCCCTGCGACAGATTAGAAAAGGCCCTGAGGGGTGTTAAAGCTATCGGAGTCATTGATAGGGATGTCTGCTTTGGTTGGAACATGGGTATTGTCTTTATGGAATTACGGTCTCTGCTTAATCGTTCGCAGATAAACTTGCCGATGGTGAATTTTATTGCCGGCCTTTCGGGGGCTGATATAAATATAGAGAACATCGGGAGGGCAATTAACGACATTCAACAGGTTTCCCGCGGCGGGTCTGACCGGGAAGTCACCTGGCTGGACCTGGAATAAAATTTCCGTATGCCCGAGATAACTGCCAGTGTTCAAGGAGGTTCGGGTTGTGAATTTTAATGATACCCTTAAAACTGTATATAATTTTAAGACAGAAGACGTGGTCTCGCACGGAACGAATTTCTGTCCCGGTTGCCCCGCCGAGCTAGCTGTAAGGTTTACCCTTAGGGTCCTTGGGGAAGACATCATCTTAGTAGGCTGTCCGGGATGTGCTTCCGCGGTGATTCTGGCTATGGAAACCAAAACCGGCGTCAAGTCGCCCACAATGGTACCAACTCATATGGCGCTCCTAACGAACGTCGCTTCCACAATGTCGGGTATAAAACGGTACTATCAAAGAATAGGCAGAGATGTTAAAGTGGTATCATTTGTCGGCGATGGGGCTACCGCCGACATAGGTTTTCAGGTGCTCTCCGGGGCCGCCGAGCGAGGAGAGAACATTATTTTCATTTGCTATGACAACGAAGGTTATATGAACACAGGTATTCAGCGTAGCGCAACCACACCTTTCGGCGCCTGGACCACTACCACCGAAGTGGGTCCGTACCAACAGGGGAAAAGAAGGACGGCCAAATATGTACCATTATTGATGGCCCTGCATGAGGGGGTTTCTTACGCTGCTACCGCCACCGTCGGTTTCTTAAAAGACTATGCCCAAAAGCTTGAAAAGGCGACCAAGGTCAAGGACGGGCTGGTTTATATTCACCTTTTTTCACCCTGTCCTGTCGGTTGGAGAGCAGCGGAGGAAAACTCAATTGAGCTGTGTAAAGCTGCGGTGAACACCAACCATTTTCCGTTGTGGGAGGCTGAAAAAGGAATATTCCGCATAACTCACGAGGTCAAGAATCCGAAACCCATTCAGGAATTTACGAAATTGACCAACAGGTACGCCCACCTGGGTCCGGAGGACCTGCGGATTCTCCAGAAGGCGACCGACTCTCGTTATGCCCTTATCCAAAAGCTGATGAAACCCTGAAGGTTATAAATAATCGTAAATGAAGATATCAGGCGGTTGAAGGAGCGCATGATGCTCGAAGGTTTCGTTCCTTATAACGAACAGGATATAGAAAAATATATCAAAAATGGGTACTGGCGGGATATGACCTTCGGGGATATGCTTGATAAAGCAGCTGATTCCTATCCCGCGAAGGAGGCATTAGTCGATGATAATAATCGACTTACTTACGCACAGCTCCGTGATAAAGCAAACCGGCTGGCGATCGGTTTCATTGGGCTTGGTATTAAACCGCAAGATAGAGTACTGCTACAATTTCCTAACTGGAGCGAGTTTATTTACACGTATTTCGCTTTACAGAAGATTGGCGCCATTCCGGTGCTGCTTATAGCCAGGTATGCCCAAACCGAAATAAATCACCTTTGTAAACTCACCGGAGCGGTAGCATGGATAGGACCGGAACAATATCGAAACAGGGATTATATACCGATTGTTAAAGACATCGTAAAGCGCAATCCAAACCTGAGACAGGTTATCCTCGTGAGGAGCGAGGGAACTGATGACTTTCCAAGTCTGGAACAATTAATTGATGAGGCCGAGCTGACAGGATCTAATCTTAGCCAGCTTGCCGCCAGGAGGCCCAACCCGATGGAGGTGGCCCACATGGGGCCCACCGGTGGGTCAACCGGTCTCCCTAAGGTGGCTCCCAAGACCCATAATAGTTACCTGTCCCGGGCGGAATATACCGCTAAAGCCTGGGAACTCAATAGTGACGATACCTGTTTAGTAGTGGCACCAGTAGGACATGACCTGAGTTTCAGTATCGTTATCTGTCCCGCTATGTTTGTTCAAGCTAAATTAGTACTGGTAGATTCGACGGATCCATGCGACATATTACATATGATTGAGCGCGAAAAAGTTACCGCCGTTGGCTGGGTCCCACCGCTTGCCGAAAGACTGGTGAATTGTGAAGAGCTTGAGAGGTATAATGTCACTTCATTACGCAAGATGTATTGCGGCGGACAGCATAGTCTGCCTGGATTAATTCAAGTGGTTGAACATAAACTTGATTGCCAATATATCAACGGTTACGGTGGCACCGAGGGACATAATACCATGACCAGGCTCGATTATGACCCGTCTATTGTCTATACCACGGTCGGAAAACCTGCCTGTCCTTATGATGAGTACAAAATAATCGACCCCACCAGCGGAGAAGAATTGACACTCAAAAAGCCCGGAGAGCTGGTTGTTAAAGGTCCATGCGTCTTCAGCGGATATTATAACGCTCCTGAAGAGAATAAAACATCTTTCACGGCTGATGGCTTCTTTAAAACCGGGGACCAGGCTATGATGGATGCTGAAGGAAATGTCATTTTAACCGGCCGGATTAAGGACATTATCAAACGAGGCGGCGAAAACATTAGTCCAATTGAAATTGAGAGTCTTATTATTACCCATCCGGACGTTGCCCGGGTCTCGGTCATCGGAATGCCCGACCCAGTGCTGGCAGAGCGGATTTGCGCCTATGTTCAGTGCAGGCCCGGGAGAATACTTAGTTTCGAGTCTATCATTGGCTATCTCAAAGAAAATGGGGCATCGGTTCTCCAGCTCCCGGAGCGAATTGAATTCGTGGATAATCTGCCCTTGACAGAAGCCGGGAAGACGAATAAAAGGCTCCTTAAAGATGATATTAAAAATAAGCTTATTAGAGAAGGAAAACTATTCACTCATTCAGGTTGTTAAGAAATCCCTTTCCCTATCTATGGTCGGGGCGCCCGGATTTGAACCGGGGACCTTCTGAACCCCATTCAGACGCGCTACCA
>CAYNDE010000006.1:0-31657 GCA_964395535.1 uncultured Pirellulales bacterium | reverse complement strand
CTATGCTGCTTATGTCGTCGCGAGATAATTTTTGGTCTGAGCCTTGATAAATTAAGATAAAGCCATGAGACGTTCCCGAGATTGACAAAGGGATTGTAACAGCCGAAATTTTGTTCAGGAAATTTGGGCCGGCCTGCAGGCCCATTTCGAGCATCTCATCAAGAGCGCATAATTTATTAGACTGACAAATGTTCTCCACGAGCTCATTTGTGAAGTAGCTTTCCAGTTGTAGATTCTGCGACGAGGATGTTTGAATGGAACCGACAGCGTGCATCTCGAAACCGTCCTGCTGACGTATGAAGAAGACGATATTTACGTCGCCTATTCTTTCTTTGATGAGTCTGCCGGCGACAGAAAGTAGCTCCTTTAAGTCGGTTTTAGCAATGATAGATTCGTAGAAGTTTGCTGCAAAACTGAAGGAGCTCAGGCTTTTAATAAATTTTCTCTGGGCACAGATAAGGTCGTTACAGATCAGGTCTATTTTTTTTGCCTGTTTTTTACGAGCCTTATTGACTTTGCTGACGAGCTGGCGCAGTCTTTTATATCGCAGTTTTTCTTCCATAAATCCTTGTTTTCACTAATTTGTTTTAAAAAAGTGAGGCGGTTTTAGATTCGGCTAAAATTCGGATGTGCTTTAAGGACAAAGAGATGTAAAAAAGCTGCTTAAAGTAGCCCTATAAATAGCAAATATTTGATATAGTCAGTTCGACAGAAATAAAGTTTGGGAACTAAACTGCTGAAGGAAAAATAAAAAAGTTTGATTTATCTTCATTTTCGGACTTGTTAGCTGCCATATTTTACTTCTACGAATAATCTGAGAGCATTTCAGAAAAGAGACGAAATGTTTTTGATTGTAATAGTAACTGAGAGAGATTTAAGATAGAGGTAAATGTAAACGCGCTGGTTCAATAATTTTTATCAGAGCCCCGCTCGGTTCTCAGAGCCAGTTCCTCAATTGCTTCGCATTGGATGTCTTTGGAATAAAGACCGCCTTTATTGAGCACATACTCTTTTAGGACACTGCTTTTAATTTCACTGAGCCTTTTGCGTCGGATAATCTCTTTGAAGATGAGCTTACGCATTGTAACATCAGCGCTGCCGTTATGCTCGGTGTCACTGACGACGCTTAATAAGAAATCCAGGTCTAACAATTCCATACCTCCCTTTCGATTGACCTGCTTTCTATCGGCAGATACTCTTTTCCGGCTTATGGGGATTTTGGCTGAGGCTATCTCTAAATCGAGAGATGGTTTTGTTAATGATGTGGCGGCAAAGTGTTTTGTGTGTGTTTCGATTGCCTCTTGTTGTTGTAGCGGCCATTTCCACTTATGAAGTCCGGCTTCAGAGGAGGAACTATAATAAGGCAAATCTTCCTGCTGTTCGTCTAATCTACCTGGTTTCTTTTTTACAAAGCTCCACACGCCTGCCCCGGCGGCAATTACGACAAAAACCAACATAGTGACCCAGATAGCTTCTCCATCGTTACTATAAGCAGCTATAACTGCTTGTATTAAAAAGGTCCCCATCGTTTAGTTCTACCAGCTGGTTATTATGAATTCTGATATCGAAAAGAAATACCATAGTCCGAATATAGGGCCCCGACAGGAAAAACAAATTTTATCAAAAACCATTACTTTGGCAAAGTCGGGCTGTCTGATACATTGCTTGTTTAATCTCTATTTAATATTTTGTTCGGTACGAGCCGATAGTTCTTTCATTGCTTCGCACTGGATGTCCTTGCCGTATAGGTTGTTCTCATTTACGGCGTAAGCTTTTACGGCTTGGCTGTCAATTTCATTTTGCTGGTCTCTACGAAGGACTTCTTTAAAACAGAGCTTGCGCATAGTAACTTCGTTCTTATCATCCCCGTCTGTATTTTCTATGATGCTCAGCAGAAAGTCCAGTTCCAGAAGTTCCATACCGCTCTCAAGGTCTTCACCTCTTGCTTTAGTGGCTGCCGGTTTTGTTTTCACGGCGGTTGCTTCGGAAGAGGCGTCGCCCGAAGGATGCAGCTCAACAACTTTGTCAGAAGATTTTTTGGCGTCATTCTTTTTTGCGGTACCCCAATTCATTCCTTGGTCCTCCAAATTAACTTAAAGTATAATGTCTTGTTATCATTCCACAATTTTTCAGCCTTGTCCGAAAATCACAATCCGGGCTGTTTGAGCTTAGTATGTTTATACACTTATTCTGTCGTACAATCAACTAAAAACAGGGTAAATTCCTGTTGTTTTAACTTAATGAGATTTGCTTTGAATAGCTTTGGTTCGATATGTTTACGATTTGATGAGTTTTTTTGATAAGCCGGAAATAATCGGCTCCAGGAGTGGTTTTAGGCTTTGTTAGAGCTTTTTTGTTAAAAAGTGATTCAAAGGCTTTGTTGTATACCTGTTGCAGATGGACAGGTTCTGTTGCCTTCCCCCCCTCGGAATCAGCGTTACGGCAGGATTACTGCTGTTCCGGTATATCGTCTCGTCGCTCTTCGCCGCTTCTGTGCTCCGGTTCATTATGCGGACAGGTGCTTTTGCGACGCTCTTCACCGTTGCGGCGTTCTGCTCCATCCCAAGGCTGGTTTTGCTCATCCTGCTGTTCCTGAAGCTCTTCTACTTCTTCGCAAGAATCTGTCTGTTCTAACTGCTCCATTTCATCAGTCATGATATTAAACTCCCCTAACTTGTAACTATTTTTGATACGGTTTTATTCTGCGATTTATCTTTTGCTCTTTTCAGATATAGGGTCACTTAATAAAAAAAGAAAAAATACTACGTTTTTTTCGGCGTTTTGAGAGCAGAAAATAACCTTCCTTTGGAAAACAGGTGGAGTTTTCCCTGGGATTTTCGGTGGAAAATGGCTTTTTCTCAATTATGGGTTCCAGGTACCAGGCTCAATGGTGTTTTTTATAAGACCAGCCAGTTGTTGCTGTCGGATTTGAGTGCCTATGGTGTTGAATCCCATACCGCCCATTCCTCCCATACCCGCCATACCCATTTGGTTGTATCCGCCGGGATAACCGGCTCCGCCTGCTTGGCCGCCCCAGGCGCCCGCTGAAAGCGAGGTGCCGCTCCTTAAACCCATTGTCCTTGTACCAAAACCTCCGTAGCCTCCCCCGCCTCCATACATTCCCATTCCGCCATAACCACCGCCTCCATAGCGGCCGCCAAATCCGGTTTGTCCGAAATTTGCCGCTCCCGCTTGGCCGTAAGCGCCGGCTCCCATCTGTCCCGCCTGACCCTGATTAACACCAGCGCCGAAAGCGTAATAGTCGGCAGGACGTGAAGTCAGGTCGCAAACGTTGTAGAGACGTGTTGTTTGAACTTTTGGCTTGGAATCTTTTGTGCCTATGACGATTACTCCGTCGGTAGTCCAATAGTCCAGTTGATTTTGTCCATTGGAAACAGAGGCTAACAAAATCTTCAAGCCTGTTCGCAAAGGTATCTCGGAAAAGCCATCCATAGAGATTCGGCTGGCAGGTCCTACGTTTATTTGCTCTAATTGTCCCCAAAGGACTGCTATTCTTACTGGTGGTTTTGTTGAATTGCGCAGGACCTCCATAGCCTGGCTGAAAGACATATCAGAGCGCAAATCAGACAGGTTGACCTTTTGCTCGAGTAGTTTGAGAACGGTATTATTGTCGAATTTAACGCTTTTGCTGGGCTCGGTTTTTTTTGTAGCGACCGGTTTCTTTTCTTGAGTTTTTTTATCAGCAGTTGAAGTTGCCTTCTGTTCGCAAAAGCCTGATATGGAAAAAAGCATTATTACGGCTATTGGGATCCAAATATTAAGCCTTTTCATAGCTATTCTCCCTAAAAATGGCGATCCTTAAATTTCAATAAATTCTAATCGCGCGCGAGCCCAAATGTCAAGCAAAATATACCTGACAAAAAAGAAAATTTCGCAGTAGTTAAATTTGCTTTAATTTCCGTTGCTGAGGTTTATATCCTAAAAAAGAGGCTTATAACGAAGGAAACTGCTGATATATGGGCGAATAACGAAAAAATAGCTGATTTTTAGCTGTCTGCGGTGGGACCACCCTGTTTCAAAACCGAGAGGGCATCGAATTTATCATCCGCAAATTTGAAAACCTTGTCCAAACCTGCCACATCAAATATACATTTTGTTACTACCGCAACCTTGCAAAAGACAAGTTTGTATCCGCTTTTATCGAGCCAATTCTGCAGAGTAATCAGGTTCGATATGGTTATGGAGGACAGGATTTCTATATACGAAAAATCAATCACAACATTAAAGTCGCAATCTTTGCTGACCTTTTCGTTAAGCTCTTTGAGCTTTTCTCTTACTCTTGGTTCAGGAGGCAGGACGATATAAATAACATCTTCTGTTAATTTTTCCATTTCCATCCGCACACCCTGATTAAAAAAAGTACGTCTTTGCAACTCCAGAACATTATTATATCGGAATTAATCCAGGCAAAATTTAGCAAAAAAACGAGCTAATATTGGATGTCGAAGGTCTCTTCGGCAATTTTTTATTGCCTTTTTCGGTTAGTTTTTATCGGGGCGTTTTGGCATGAGACAAATTATCTATCCACTTGGCAGGTAAACAGTTACGATTGTACCCTCAGCCGGTCTGCTTGATATAGCCATCGAGCCGCCGTTGCAATGTATGAAACGCTCAGCTATAGACAGACCCATCCCTCTTTTTCGGCCAGCCGGTTTCGCTGAGAAAAAAGGGAAAACGGCCTTGCCAACAGTTTCGGAATTCATACCACAGCCGAGGTCGCTGACCGTGATACAAACGCGGCCGTTTGATGCGGATGACAAGGCAGTAACGTTTATAGGACCCGCCTTGCGGATATACGACTCAAAAGAATTGCAGATAATATTGGCAAGAGCAGTGACAATCTGAGCAGAATCCACAAAAACATCCTTAATATCTTCAGCCACCTCAATTGTAACATTGTTTGTTTGTGTTTTGAGTTTGTCGGCTGCTGATTTAACCGCCTGCTCGATTATCTGTTCGACATTAACCTTCCTTAATTTTGGCTGGCGAGGCTGGGCAAAGCTCAATAAATCTTCAGCCAATTGACTTATCTGGTGAGCGTTGTTTTGGATTTGAATCAGGATTTTTTTCTTTCCCTCATCGTCTTCGCTATCAGCAAGTAATTGAGCCCTGCCTGAAATCACAGAAAGAGGATTATTCAGCTCGTGTGCGGCGCCGGCGGCCATTTCTGCCAGGGCATCAAGTGTGTTATCTGAGACGGTTGCACTTTCAGTTGTTTTTTCGGAGGCAGAAATTTCAGCATTTTTCTGGCCCTTGGATTGAGGAACTGCAAAATCTGCAAATTTTTCGGCGTAATCCTGTTGTTTTTGACAGGCGGCAGTCAAACCGAGGATTGTGCCGGCTGTCAAAGCGACGGTCTTAAATCTATCCAAAAGGAGTGATTTTCGTACGGGGTGACGAAGCTCGAAGATGAGCATGGCAATCACTTTCGGGCCTGAAAATAGCGGCAGCGCAATAGTGCTGCTTAAATTAAACTTCACATCCAATTGTTTGAACAGCCAATCAAGGCCATCATAAGCATCAAAAATCTCAAAATCCTTAGTTATCGATTTTGGAAATGGTAATGCTTCTTTCGGCACGCTCAATAAAGAAGACCTTACTTTTGATGTTTCTTCAACGACAATAGCCTCGAGCGTTTTAGGATTTTTCTCAGGGACCAGATATAAGCAGACCAGACCGGTCTGATAGAACTTTTGCCACAGGCAGGCGAGAACTTCAGCAACTTCGATTATTCCATCTGTTGGGGCTATTTTTGAAAGAAATTCTGTTATGAATTTCACGTTGTTTGAATCGATTTTCATCTGACGGTTTTGTTCAGAAAGCTGTGTATTTTCTTCTGCCAGTCGGGCGGCGGTCGTATGAACTGCCTTTGGATTTTTGCTGGCGAGGTCTTTCGAGAAAAGAGCGGCAAATTCGCTTCTTTGTGCAACGGTATCCGGGAGGTTCCGTCTGATTTGCTCTAATCGTGTATCACTTATTCCCAGCATATCAATAATCTGCGGCGGCAAAGTCGGCAAATCGTAACTTCCGGAAAAGCCGATATCGCATTGTCGGGCGATTATGTCCGCCAGTTGCACAACAGGTGCAATTTCGGCTTCGGGCATACTTTTGTAAATCGCGGCTGTATCGGAATGATGGAGCCAGCAGGCCAGGACGATTTGTTCAGGCAGGTGCCACCTGCGAGCCAGTCTTTTGCCAAGAATTGTATGGTCGATGCCGAGGTTGGTGCGCTCGATATCACGAATACAAGAACCTTCTGTTTTTGCCTGTTCTATGAGTCTGATAAAACTTCTCGGCATAGCCTCGTCGAGAGCAAATTTGCCGAGGTCATGTAGAAGGCCAGCCGAATAAGCCAGTGACGGCTCTGTATCGGGTAGGGCAATTTTGGCTATTTGTTCGGCGCAACATCCGACGGCAATGCTGTGACGGACAAGCTGCCTTCTGAGTCGGAGCCTTTCAGGATTTGATTCAGAAGCTGAATAGATATTAACGGATAATAAGGCGTCACGAATATGCCTCAAAGGCAGCTTTTCCAATGCCTGTTTTATTGTATAAAAGTTTTGTTTGCCTGACAGAGCTTGTTGATGCAATGACGAAAGCAATTTTGCTGTATATGCCGGCTCGGCCTCTATAAGTTCGATTAGGCTTGAGGGGGTAAGCTGGTAATCATTCAGGCTGGAAAGGAATGAATCGGCAAGTGAGGGTAAGGCCGAGAGCGAACTGAGCCGACAAACAGCAAATTCGACGCCACGAGCGACTGTTGTGTCAGCAGGTTTGTCCGGCATTTGGTTTCACCCTCTCATGGAAAGCCACCACAGTTTCTAAATTTGCTGCCATCGACTATAAAAATTCTTTATTTGAGTTGAAGAACTTCGCCGATTCTGGATGTAAGCTCACCTATGTTGAAGGGTTTTCTGATGAAGTCTTCCGCACCAGATTTGAGCAGGTGGTCGATCTCATCCTGCTTTATCACGCCGCTGACGATAATAATCTTGATGTCCTCAAACTCAGGATTTTTCTTTATTGTATGGCAGACGACATTGCCGTTGACGTCAGGGAGCATATAGTCAAGCAGTATAAGGTCGGGGTGAAACTGCTGAGTTTGTATGCCGGCCTCATAACCGCTCGCTGCGGTTCTAACCTCGAACCTGCCGTCGCGAACGAGGACATCGACCATAAGCTCGACAATCTCGGCATCGTCGTCAACAATGAGAATTTTCCTTTTGCCGGAGTCAAGCTTATCAAGCGGGATACTATTTTCTTTCATAAACCTGACTAAGCTCTGGCGTGGAATTCTGCGGAATTTTGAGCCTGGAACTCGAAAGCCCTCTACTCTTCCGCAATCAAAACATCTGATAATGGTCTGCTGGCTGACTCCGCAAACATCAGCAGCTTCCCCGGTAGTAAATAGCTCCTTCATTTTATCTATCCCTCTCTTTTAACCAAGTCCATTTGATAAAAGGGTGCTCCAAACTGCCCTTTTGGCCCAGTTTAACTGCCAAAGATAGAATTTGTCAAGAAAGATTTCCATAAAAACTAATTTTTTAAGCTCAGCTGTCCGGTTTTTATAAGCCGTATGAAAAGTTAACCTGAATAAAAACCTCAGAATTCGTAAACTGCTGTTGAAAGCAGTTTTTTTAAAAGAACGGCTGGTAATCAGTCGAAAATCTGGCTTAGAGAGTAAATTTTCCATATTTTACACGAGAGAGAAAAAAATGATACAATAATCAGTGTAAGGTGCTCGCGATAAGGAAGGCTGAGAAGTTAGTAAAAGTTGTTTTTATTTAATCCAAAATTGCTGGTTCAAATGTTTAAATTCGGCTTGAAAGACTGAAGGAACTATCGGGCAATGTTAGCAGATAATTTACTTATCTGGAGGCTAAGGGGTGGGGATAGGCAGGCTTTTCGCCAGATATATAAGAAGTACAAAGACGAACTGCTGACAATGGCAATGTCGCTGTTGAATGAGGCTGATGAGGCTGAGGATGCATTACGCGAGGTCTTTGTTCTTTTTGCGAATAACGTTGCGAGATTCAGGTTATATGGGAGTCTCAGAAATTACCTTATAAGCTGTATTGTAAATCATATCCGTAACAGATACCGCCAGAAAATGTATCTGGTTGAAGAGGTGGACAGAGGCAAGCAGGATGAAGCGGATTCGCAACGGACGGAACAGCCGATTGCAGAAAATGAAAAGATACATAGTCTGATTGAATTCCTTGCGGAGATTCCATTGCAGCAGCGGGAAGTAATAATTTTGCATTTACAGGGCAACTTAAAATTTCGGGAAATAGCTGAGATGCAGGATACACAAATCAGTACTGTTCGAGCCAGGTATAATTACGGACTCGATAAGCTGCGGGCGATTTCAGACGGCAGAATAATATGAAAACAGATTCTGATAATATCAATTTGGAAGAAGCAATAGCAGATATACGCTGCACCACCGGAACCGAACTGGATGAGCGGATTCTCAGTGATGGTTTTGCAGCTTTTGATGAAGCTATGCGGTCAAAGCATTCTATCTGGCGAATCATCTTCAAGAGTAGAATAAGCAGGCTGACAATAGCCGCGGTCTTGATAATAGGCTGTCTTATCGCAGCTAAACTGCTCTTAACTACGACACCTGAAAAGCCGCCAACAGGCGTGGCAAAAAGAACTGATAGTGGTTTAAGCGAGGTTTTAGTTCCGGAAGAGTTAAAAGAAAAGCAGGATTTCGATGAAAAAGCTACGGCAGAGAGTATAAAAACGGAGTTGAAAAGAGAATTAAAACAGATTGAGGACATGTTCGTAGCCAAAGATATTGAAGGTCTTATCGCGATGCTTTCAGACCATCCCCAGGAGATAAGGCTGGCTGCCGCGCTTTACCTTGCGAATATCGGCGATGAGCGTGCTGCAGAGGCCCTGCGAAGGCTGGGTTCGGAATCAGACGATGAAAGGCTTGCCGCTATATTTTCCATAGTCAGCTCATCGATTGAAAACCGTCTTGAGGAAACGAAGAAAGCCGGTCGATTGGAGGCTCAGCAAAGCTCTGCAATTGTACCGAAGCGGCCGCTTAGCGGCCAGGTTAGCGATGCTGAAACAGCAGAAGCTGTAATTGATGCTGTTGTTACAATCTCGTCCGGAGAACACTATACTGCAACAACTGATGCGAATGGTTTCTATTGTTTTGAAGATATAGGAAAGGACGGTAATTATAAGATTAACGTTACATCAAAAGAATATATCGGTATCACCGAGCAGGAGAAATTACCTGTTGTATATCTGTCGTCAGATTCGAGCCAGGTAAAAAATTTCAAGCTTGAAAAGGCCTGTATGATTGACCTGTTGGTAATGGACGAGGTGAATGAACCTGTTTCAAATGTAGAAATTTTTGTCACAAATCCGGGAGATAAAAATGATATCATTGATACGGGTTTTGAGCAAATAACAGATAGGAAAGGTTTTTTAGTTCTTGGCGGTCTTGACAGGGGGACTTTTAATCTCACGGCCATTCATAGAAGTCCGGGTATATTTGGAAATACAGTTGGACTATTACCTGATTATGCACCGCATCGAGTTACTATAAAACTCGAAAATCCTAATGATATTGAATATAAGGAAATAGTTCTAAGAAGGGGAGCTGAGGTGCGTGGACAAGCGCAGTTTGAGGACGGTTCACCCGGCAGTGACTTGATAGTTACCGTACAGCCGGTATGGTGGGATTTGCCCTTTGAAGTGTGCAATTATGTGACAGAGCATGATGGCGGATTTGAATTGGAAAATATTGCCGACGGTACCTACCTGATAAGGCTTATGGAACAAGCGGACAGTAACGACATTTTAAAGTTTGAGACTGAGCTGCCGCTGAAAGATGAGCCTTTTGTCATAATAATCCCGAAGGAACCGGGTGTTGCTGATTCTAACATACCGGACTTTAATATACCGGATGCAAACATGCTGGATGTGAACTTGCCGGATGTAAACATAATTGATGTTAACATATTGGATTTTAACATACCTGATTCAAACACTGAGCAGGCCGATTTTGAGATATAAAAAAATTTATATCTTCTCAAAGACCTTATTATCCCTGTTTTTAGTGCCGAAAACGATGTATTTCTGAAAAGTTTGGGATTACTTGTAAAAAAAACTTTATTTTTTCTTGCAGTCTCTACAAGTGTAGAGTAGTATCTACACAATTAAATATAAGGAGGTATTATTATGGCAGAAAACAAAAATCAATTAACAGGGGCCGAATGGCAGATAATAAAGGCCGTGTGGAAGGCCGAACCGTGTGCGGCACCTGCAATACAGGAAGCGCTTCAGAGACGGACGGGCTGGTCCTACAGCACCGTCAAAACTCTTATGGACAGAATGGTCACCAAAGGCCTGCTGCGAACAAAGAGGGTTCGAAATATTATTCTATACAGCGCTGCGATAACAAAAAAACAAGCGCAAAGAGGTGAGATTCTTCGCACCGTCAAAAGGGCGTTCGACGGCGCCCTGGCTCCTATGATGCAGTTTCTGTTGGAGAATAACGTTTCCAAAAAACAGCTCGACGAAATAGAAAAATTAATAAAAAGTAAAAAACAAAAAGCAAAAAGATAAATTTGCGGAGACCTGATTATGAACGCTATAATCGAAAGGCTAAATTCAGCCGGCGGTTTATTTGTCAACTTCTCTGCTTCTATGCTGGTTCAGGCAAGCATCTTGATTTTAATATTGCTTGCTTTGGATTTTCTCTTACGCAAAAAAGTACGGGCGGTATTCCGCTATTGTGTATGGCTGCTTGTTCTGGTCAAGCTTGTTATACCGCCTTCAATTTCATCACCACTTAGCATTGGAAGCCTGTTTGGTGATAAGCTGTCGGAAATAAAAATAGCTCAAACAGAATCATCGGGCCGGATTGAACAGGCTGGGGAGTATCACGGGCTTCCAGCCCGTGAGAACACGGCCAAGATGGCCGTGTTACAGGTGCCGGAATTGACAATCACAGAGCCGAAACCCGAGTTGTATAAAGAAATCGACCCTGCAGGAACACATCTAAGAAGCCTCGAATGGCAGAAAGAGCAGGCAAAAATTATAGAGGCCTCGACGGAGAAAGTTGAGAAGCAGCTAAAACCAGCTGCAGCATCAGTTTCCATTAACTGGCAGGGAACAGCTTTTCTGGCTTGGATAATTGTTGTGCTGATTTTGATATTACTGCTGATTCAGCGGGCGATGTTTGTCAGAGGGCTTGTCGCGCAGGCTGATGAAATAACTGGTGGCCTGAACGATTTGGTCAAGTCGTGCGGCAAATTGGTTGGTATGAGAGGCAAAGTCAGGCTCAAAACCTCGCCTAATGCTGCGAGTCCTGCAGTTTGCGGGCTTTTTAAGCCGGTAATCCTGCTGCCCAAGAATCTGGCACCGAGTTTGACTAAAGAGCAGTTAAAGGCGGTTCTGGTTCACGAGCTTATCCATATTAAACGCGGTGACTTGTGGATTAATCTTTTTCAGGCGTTACTGCAGATAGCATATTTTTACAATCCTCTCGTCTGGCTGGCCAATACGATTATCAGAAGAGCCCGCGAGCAGGCTGTCGATGAGGCTGTTCAGGTTGCCCTCGGTGAATCGGCTGAAAGTTATCCGCAGATTTTAGTCAATGTTGCAAAACTTGCTTTTAAGAGACCGGCTTTGAGCCTGCGGTTTATCGGTGTTGTTGAAAATAAAAGCGCACTGAAAAACAGAATCGTCAGAATGCTGAGCCGGCCGATACCAAAAAAAGCAAAGCTGGGCCTTATCGGTTTGGTTTCAATATTTCTTGTTGCTGCAGTCCTTTTGCCGATGGCCACCGCTCGGAACGAAGAAAGTATAATCGAACTTGAAAAACCTAAGTTCGAGGCGACTTTACCCAACGGCGTAACGGTGGAATTGGTGGGGACATGCCAGTACACCGAAAGCGGCATTAATTGTTACAGGCCTGATGGTTTACCTCTTGGTAAAAGTCTGAAAATCGCAAAATGGAACCAGAAACCAAAGGCCGGTGATACCGGAATTATGTTAAAAGTCACCGGGCCTGAAGATTTTTCATTTTCATACGATAAAATCCTTGGAGCTAAAGGTTGGGAAGGTTCCTGCCAGGTTATAAACGAGAGCGGAGAAGAGCTCGAGGGGTATGAAGCGGCCCTGACAAGATTTGATGATAAACAGATGACAACGGAGCTTAAGTTTGGTGTCGCCGCGGGGGCGTGGAAGACTGTTGCCGAGCATGACGGCAGGTCAATGGCAATTAATAACGGTATTTCATTTACGAAAGCAACAGAAACCGAACAAGGTGTTCAGATTTTTACAACAGATACGCTTGGCAGGGATGTTACCCAGCGAATAGTCGCAATTGATAATAACGGCAGGCTTCATCCCTGGAAAGGTCATACCGGCTCGGTATCTGACAGCCAGATACGTCAGTCTGTCGGGACATTTCCAAATCTGAAATTAGAGCAAATCGAAAAGTTTCAGTTTCAGACCCGGCCTTACGAATGGGTAGAATTCAAAAATGTCTCACTCAAGCCGAATTTCAAAACCGATATTAAAATCGAAGGTGGAAAACCTGCTGTTCAGACTCAGGCGGCAGATGCAGGAAAGAACAGTGAATCAGAGCAGGACAATTTGCAGCAGTTAATCGATTCGGCAAGGGCCGGCCAAATGGTAACTATTCCCAAAGGCGTTTATACCGAGCCTATTGTGATAAATAAATCTCTCAGGCTGAAAGGCGAGGATGCAAACGATTGTATCATAGAGGTAACAGCCGATGAGCCCGCGATTTTTGTAGATACAAAAGGAAAAGGATTAGTGACAATTGAGAACCTTACAATCAAATGGCAGCTCGCGACGAGTGATAAAGATATCGAGTATCCCATTGCTTTAGTTGCGAAAGATAGCAGAGCCCAAATAAAGAACTGCAATTTTGTACCGCTGGGTAACTTTCAGAGGTCACCATTTGCTGTAAGGGCCATGGGCTTTACCAATCTTAATATTGATAATTGCCGATTTGAAGGTTTCGAATACACAATCCAGTTCGGCGATGGTACCGAAGGTATTTTACAAAATAGTGTTATCACCAACTGTGGCCACCAGGGTGTGATTAACTATTCAGGTTCAACGCTGCGAGTTAAAGGTAATATTATAACGGGTTCAAAGTTCCACGCTGTGCGCTGCACCGGAGGTAAAATCTATGTAGAGGATAATCTTCTAATCAAAAATGCGAACAGAGGTATATACCTCGGCAATAAAAGCGCGAGCGGTGCAATTACAAATAATATAATAATAGGCAATGGGACAAATATCAGCGGCTTTGCAAACTCACAGGTGTCAATAACAAATAATATCATCGCGGATGCGGGTTATGCAGGTATCTCAATGCGTGACTCATGCAGACTTTTAATTGCCGATAATATTTTCCTTAAAAACGGCCGCGGAATAATTTTACACGAAGAGGCTGGTAAAAATTCCAACAGGATATCCAGGAACACCTTCTGGAAAAATAAAGTTAATTTTGAAAATATAAAGCAGTTTGCACCTCCGATAGAGGCTGAGCCGGGCCTAGTTGATCCGAATAACGGAGATTTTTCGCTAAAAAGCGGTTCTGTTCGGGAACAGAATCAGGGCCTTAAGAAGCCTGAGATATTCAAGGGCCTCTGGAAAAAGTTCAAAAAGCTTGAGTCTACAAAATAGCGATTTTTGTAAAAGGAAATCTTACCATTTGAAATAGCAGGTATAGTGGCGATAGAACAGGCCGATAGAGCGCATAGCAATAATGGCAAAGAGCTGAACAGCGAGATTGGCGGCTAATTTTCCTGAGGCCGAGAGAAAAGTTTCTTCTTCCACGCCCCCAAATTGTCCTGTATTCAATTCAATCAAAACAGCAATAATCAGCAAAACAACCGTAACCAGATAAGGGAAAAAGGCTTTGATTATGGGCGTGAGGATGTAATCGGGTCTTAACAGGGTAAAATCTTTGGCAACTGCTGTGACGAGAATGGCTGCGGGAAAGAAAAATAAACACAGGAAAAACAAAAATTTTAAAAGTATCGGCCAATCGTTGAAATTTTTCAGGGCTTCGGGCGCAATAAAGCCGGATTTACAGCAAATAGCAGATGTGATGATAAAAGGCAATAAGGTAAAGATCAAAGTGAAAAAGAAAATCAGGAAAGGTTTTATAATATACCACAAAAAAGATAGGGCTGTTCCGAGATAGATTTCCGGCAATTTGTCTGCATTAAAAGCTGTCTCATAAATAATATTCAGATAAAAACCGAGCAGCCAGCCCCAAACGGCGATGAAGGTGACGTAGTTACAGCAGAAGGTTTGCGCAAGAAAAAAATTAAAGCAAACAATAGCGATTATGAAAACGATAGATGTGATATTTTGAGCGTCAAGGAACAGCTTCCAGTTATCAACGAGAGCAGCTCTATAGAAACCTTCGACCGGCTCAGTTTTTTCAACATCCGGTTGTGGTTCGACAATCCGGGGCGTCTGATTGCTTTCGGAGGGTATTATTAAGGCCTGGCCGCAGCTTAGACAATGCTGCTGAGTCTGGGCTTTTTCATCGGCAAAAGCCATCCGAGCGCCGCACCTTGGGCATTCACATTCTATGCTCATAGCCGGGTTTTGCCTGCTCACGCTTCATAGCGTCTACAAAGCATTTTATGTCGTTGGCCCACATCTGGGCCTCGAGCAAATCCACAATATCCGCTTTAACGAGTCTTGCAAGATGGCTTTCCATCGTCAGCATTTTTTCACCGGTCTTGTTTTGAGTTTTTGTCTGCAGCTGGGAGTAAATCTGTTCTGTTTTGCCGGTTCGAATCAGATTTGCGCAGGCGTAGTTGTTGTTCATAATTTCCATAGCGATGACCCGGCCGTTACCGTCTTTTCTTGGAATGAGCTTCTGGCTTACTATATAAGCCAATCCCAGAGAAAGCTGATTTTTGACCTCGCTTTGCTTACCCTCTGGAAAATAGTCGAGAATTCTTGTTATTGTGCCTGTTACATCTCTTGTGTGAAGCGTTGAAAATACAAGGTGCCCTGTTTCGGCGGCCATAAGCGTCATAGCGATGGTTTCAGGGTCCCTCATCTCACCGACGAATATGATATCGGGGTCTTCCCGCATCATTGACCGCAATCCGTCCACGAATGATTTGACATCCCTGCCGATTTCGCGTTGAGATATTACCGAATGCTTCTGTCCGTAGAGGTATTCTATAGGGTCCTCAAGTGTGATGATTCTGCAGGCACTTTTTTCGCTGATTCTGTCGATGAGGGAAGCGATGGTGGTGGATTTTCCCGCGCCGGTTATGCCAGTGACAAGCACCAGGCCGTGTTTTTTGTTTATGATATCTTCCCAAACGTTGTTTGGAAAGCCGACCTTCTCTACCTTGGGAATGTCAAGCGATAACGCCCTGATAGCTACACAGATACCATCATTTTCCCAGAAGACATTTATTCGAAACTGTAGTCCGCCGAGCCGGTATGAGGTGTCCACACTATACTCGTTTTTAAGTTTGTTTAACTTTTCATCGCTTAATAACGGATAGATGAGCTGCTTTGCTACTTCCTCGGAGACAGGCAGCCCTTTTAACTTTACAAGGTCACCATCTATACGATATGTCGGCTGAACTCCGATTTTGATATGCAGGTCGGAAACGCGCATAGCGCCTTTTTCTTCGAAGTAGTGAAGCATATCCAGTATGCTCAGACTACCGGTGTTTTCGGTGTGGTATACCTTTGCAGTTTCTGAATAGCCTTCAGCCATATTTATCTTTTCTCAGAAAACCAATCCTGAAGGTTTTTCGCCAGGATTTCGACGTCCTTACTTTCCATTATGTGGTCAATGATAGCCGGCTTTATTTTCAGCCTTTTCATAGCTTTGTGAACGCGGCTCCAGAGCTGTCTTTCTTTTTCAGTGTTTTTTGCCAGATACAGTTCGGTGACCAAACCACTGATTTTTGAGAGCATAATCTCATCAAGGTTTTTATAATAGCGTGAAATCACGCCTCTTTCGTATGTTGAAAGACTTTTTTTGGCCATAGGATTACGATTCCGGGCACTATAATGTGTTCCGTATGGTATATTTTTACCTAATTATTATAAATAAATCAAGCTATTAGTTTTAGTTCATCCCGGAACCCCTATTATTCCTGCCTGAAATTCTGAAAACGATATTTTTCTAAGGTTTTATGAAGACTACCATATTTTTGCTGGCTTTTGAAATAGGAGCCGCTATAATTGGCGGACCGTTATTAACAAACAGAATTTGGCCATAGTGAGATAAGAGTAGAGGAAATGTCGAAACGCCAACGATTTATGTACCACGGGCTTCCAGCCCGTGGTAACACGGTCAGAATGGCCGTGTTACTTGCGGCAGTATGTTTTCTGCCTGTTTCTTACTCGGCTGGAATGGAGAGTGAAAAGGCAGGCGCTTTCGCCGGCCTTGACCTGCGGCTCGAGGGAAAGTCTGTTATTAGTTATCAACTTAGTACCGGTGAACACAGCCTTGTCTTCGGCGAGGGATTTGTGATGTCGATAGGCGGTAATAAGTTTTCGTCTGACAAGGCTGTCGTCTGGCTTAAAAGCAGATTGAGCGATTTTCAGGGGCGGGCACGTATCGACTACGAAGCGAAGGTTTATCTGACCGGCAATGTATCCTTTCAAGAAACTAAGAGCGGCCTGATGGTAAGCCTGAGACAAAAAGAGGTTGAAGATGGCCAATCGCTGGCTGTATGGTTTGAAGTAAGCGGAGAAGTTTTTATAACAGCGGACGACAGAGAGATAAAGGATGTTCGCGGATTAGAGCTTTACCAAAAAGCAGAATCAGTGTTCGCATCTATTAAACCTGCTTTTGTTATTCAACGCGAGGCTATGGTTCCCGAGTGGGTTGAGAAGAAAAAGGAACCTGAGCCTGTAAAAATAACTGAGAAGGTAGAGAAAAAGGAAATCGAAAAGAAACCAGAGATTGCTAAACCGAGTTTTGTTGAAAAGGCAGTCGTCCAGGAAAAGGCAAGAGAGGTTCCGAAAGAGAAAGAGCTGAAATTTATCTACCCCGTCCATATAGAGCCGGTTGGAGAATCAGTCCCGGTAATAGAATCAGCCAGAACCGAGGACGGCCTGGATGTGGCAACGATAATCGGCAGATTCTATTTATGGCAAAAGCAGGATGAAGGCGACAGCCTGTTGGAATTGCAGGCAGACAGGGCTGTTGTATTTTACTCCAGAGACCAGATAACGATGGACCAGGAAAATGCAGATTCAGAAGATATTCTTCCCAGGGGCGCTATAAAATCAATATACATAGCCGGCGACGTGATGATGGCAGAGGGCTCGAGAACGATTCGGGCTGATGAGGTATATTATGATTTCGAGAACTCGAATGCGATTGCGACGAACGCAGTGATGAGAAGCTTCGATGCCGACCGCGGAATCCCAATATATGTTCGCGCAGCCAAGTTAAGAAGATTGTCAGAAAACAAGTTTGCAGCGGAAGATGCTGTTTTGACAAGCAGTGAGTTTCATAGGCCGCAGATATCTGCAACGGCTTCCGGAGTTGTCATCACAGATACGACTGCCCGCGATACGGAGGCTGGTACTGTTTCGGACAGCAGTTACGAAGCTGAGATGCACGATGTGCGATTTAAAATGGGCGAGAGGACTATTTTTCGGTGGCCTTTTATTCGGAGCAATCTTGAAAGGCCTGATGTGCCTATTAAGAAGGTACGTATGGGGCATGATAGTGACTGGGGGACATCCCTTGAGGTTCAGTGGTATCTCGCCCGGCTGCTGGGACTGCAGGAACCTGAGGGAGTTGAAAGTACTTTATTGACAGATTATTTCAGCAAGCGGGGTTTTGGTGCGGGCGTTGATATCAGTTATGTAAAAGAAGACTACTTCGGCAGGATACAGGGCTATGCGATTAAAGACCACGGTAAAGACAACCTCGGCCGGCACGGAAGTCGGGAAGGTCTTGAGCCCGACAAGGAATTCCGCGGCCGACTAAGCTGGAGGCACAGACATTTTCTGCCCTATAAGTGGCAGCTTACAACTGAGATTAATTATTCGTCGGATGAGTACTTTATAGAAAGTTTCTATCGAGGCGAATTTAACATTTACAGGCCTGAGACATATATCCACCTGAAAAATATAGAGGGCAACCGAGCTGTTTCGATACTGGGCAAATGGAGGATAAACAATTTTGACGATACGCTGGAAGAGTTGCCGACTGTCGAGTATCATCTTGTCGGAGAGTCTTTCTTTGAAGACAGGTTGACACTTTACAGTGACATACAGTTAAGTCGTTTTCGGCAGAGAATCGGCCACAACCATACGATTCAAATCGACGAGCACCCGTTTACCTTTATGAGTTATCGAACAGAGGTCGATATGCCGCTCAATGTGGGTTCGGTTAAGGTTGTCCCGTATATTGCCGGTACTTTCGGTTATGATGACCGCAGCGGCTTTAGAAGGACGCTTGTTGACGGCAGCTATATGGGCCAATTCGGTTCGGACAGGGTTTGGCTTACTGAGGCCGGCGTTCGGATTTTCCCCAGACCCTGGTGGAGGGTTTATCCGAATGTTCGTTCCCGCCTGTGGGATTTAAATCAGCTTCGTCATATCATCCAGCCGAGCGTGGTAGCTACGGTTATACAGGAAAGCGATTCTGTTGTTGACCAGCCGGATATGTTAAGCGTTGGTCTGTCGCAGCGTTTACAAACCAAAAGAGGTCCTGTTGGGGACCAGCGAACAGTGGATTGGATGCGTCTGGATACTGACATTGTCTGGGTCGAAGATTCAGGGGGCGTATCCGATATGGGTCCCGGGCCTGACAGGTACATCTGGGCCAAACCCATAGTGCCGCTTCGTGTGATGTCCGCGCCACAAATCTTTCACGGAGACTTGATAAGCAGTCTTCACCGCTTCGAATTATATGGGCCGAGGCGTGACTACTTCAGCGCCGATTATGTCTGGCGAGTTAGCGATACGACGGCTGTTTTGAGTGACCTGAATTTCGATATGCAAAGTGGTGTCGTCCAGCAGTTTAACGTCGGAATCTCACGGCTATGCTGGCCGAACCTGAGCTATTATATAGGCAGCAGGTATATAAGGCGGGTCCAGGTGCTTGGAGAGAAAGGCTCGAACGCCTTTACCTTTGCGGCTACGTATATTCTTGACCCGCGTTATACTGTGGTTTTCTCCCAGCAATTTGATCTTGACTACGGTGAGAATATTCGAAGCGATTTAACGTTATTACGAAAATATCACAGGGTTAGCTGTGCATTTACGATAAGTGTTGACGAGTCACTGGACAGGCAAGCCGTTATGTTCAGTATATGGCCTGAGGGTATAAAGGAATTAGGAATCGGAGAGAAAAGATATATGGAACTGGGAGGCGCATCCGGTTATTAAAACTGTTTCTTATTTTAAGCCCGGCACTTTTTTTGTCTGTAAGTTATTAATTGTTTGATAAAGAGTTTAGTATAATTCGATAAGGAGGCTTAGGTATGCCGCTGGTCGATACTAAAAAGATGTTCGAGATGGCTTATAAAAACGGTTATGCAGTTGGTGCTTTCAATGTGAACAATATGGAAATCACGCAGGGTATAGTGGAAGCAATAGCCGAAGAGAAAGCTCCTCTTATTCTGCAGATATCAAGAGGTGCTCGCAAATATGCAAGTATGAGTTACCTTATGGCCATCATTGATGTAGCAGTTAAGGAAAATCCGGATATCCCGATTGTGGTGCACCTGGACCATGGTGATACATTTGAGGTATGCAAGCAATGCGTTGACGAAGGTTTCACTTCAGTAATGATTGATGCATCGACTCTGCCGTTCAAACAAAATGTCGATACGACGTCAAAAGTTGTTGAATACGCCCACTCGAATGGTGTTGTTGTCGAAGCCGAGCTTGGGCAGTTGGGCGGAATTGAAGAGGATATAAAGGGAGTAAGCAGTGACGAAGTCAGTAAACATCTGACCAACCCCGAACAGGCGGTTGAGTTTGTTAATGGCACAGGCTGCGATTCGCTGGCCGTGGCGGTCGGAACGAGTCATGGGGCCTATAAGTTCAAAACCGAACCGAAACTTGCTTTCGATGTCATTGAAGAAATCAGCAAAAGGTTGCCGGGCTTTCCATTAGTTATGCACGGCTCGAGCAGCGTCCTAAAAGAATTCAAGGATTTGATTAATAAATACGGGGGCAATATGCCTGATGCGATGGGTGTTCCGGAAGAGGCCATCAGTAAAGCCGCTAAAATGGCCATTTGCAAGGTCAATATTGATACGGATTTGAGGATGGCGCTCACTGCTAAAATCAGGCAGGTTTTTGCTGAGAATCCCGCTGAATTTGATCCTCGCAAATATCTTGGTCCGGGAAGAGCAGCCATTAAGAGCATGGTCAAGCACAAATTGCACGTATTGGGCTGTAACGGAAAAGCTGCAGAATGTATCTGACAAAGGGCACCTGAGAGCAAGGTATTAAAGTGATATGTCAAAATTTCCGAATTAGAACAAAGGAGCTTTCTGATACGTATCTTTTCTAATCGGAACAAAGGTAAATAATCCGAATTTGTCGCAGCAATGAAAGGAAATTTTCTTGTTTTCAGGTAAAAAGCAAAGACCGGCTTTGGGGTTTATAAAAGAAGGCTTTCTGTTTTTCAGTTTTCTTATTATAGTTGTTATCACTTCAAGTGCTTTCGGATTTTCATCGAAGCCTGTCTCGGAAGAAACAGTTGAGTTTGTCAAAGCTCAGCCCGGGTATGCAGAACCGAATTCTATAATAACGGAATATTCTGAGACAATCGCTGCTGCCTGTAAGATGATATATGAGGGTAATTTCGATGAAGCCGGCTCAGTGATAAGAGATTCCGGATACGAGCACAATTCTGACCTTCGAGAGCTGCTTGGAATAGTTGAGGACTATCAAAAGATAATGCAACGTCGAGAAGCTGAGCGGGAAGATGCGTATAAAAAAGAACTGGGTGAACTTGAGAAGTTGAAGATCGAAAGTCAGGCTCGCCTCGCGGCGAGGCCGCTGGCCAATGAGATAAGCGATGTAAATAATATAGATGCCAATGATGTAAGTGATATAAACGATATAACAAAATTGCTTTCTGTTATTGCTCGTGCTGCCGAACTGGCTGGCCCTGAGCAAAAAGCAGAATTATTAGCCAGTCCGCTTGTGCAGCAGACGTTTCAACGAGCCAGGGATAAAGCTTCAGAATTTGAGGCAAAAGGTAAATGGCTTGACGCCTATCTGATTTGCTATAGCTGGCTTGCTGCAATTGATGGCCAAACAGAAGAGTATTCCGACTATGCCGAGCAGCTCGAAGCCAAAGCCAATATCGTTGCTTCTTTTCAGGACAGTCCCTGTGAGACCCGCAGGGAGCGCTACAAAGGTGTGACAAGAGAAGGTTTTATAAATTCTCTCGATGTTCTTAAATATAGTTACGTCAAGGAAATTATCGACTATAAGGAAATGATAGAAAAAGCCGTCAACGGGTGCAAACAGCTTGCAGAAGTGTTGACGTTATCATATTCCGAGATAGTGCAAGACCAGGTATGTAAATCGGCTGAAGGAGGCTCTGAAGAAACCATTACGCCGCCGGCCAGCGCGGAGCTTGAAGCCTGGATTCGCGGCTTGGATGAAATATTAAAAGATGCAAAACAGTGGCCTTTTGGTGTGGGTGAGGATAAATTCATAGAGGTTTTCCGAGATGTTCTTGAGCTTAACGAGAAAACTGTACAGCTTCCGGAAGCGGTTCTCATAGCCCATTTTGCAGAGGCGGCATTATCCGCACTTGACCCCTATACTGTAATAGTCTGGCCGCAGCAGACCGAAGAATTCGACAAGATGATGACAAATGAATTTACCGGTATCGGTATTGAGATTTCGAAACCCGTTGGTCTTTTAACCGTGGCAAGTCTTCTTCCGGATACGCCTGCATACAACTCCGGCCTTGACGCCGGCGATGTCATAGAGGCAGTTGACGGAATTTCAACAAAAGATATGTCACTTACTTGTGCTGTCAAATACATTACAGGCCCTGCGGGGACGGATGTGAAACTGACGGTGAGAAGCCCGGGCGAAAAACAAACCCGAGAAATTACTATAACAAGGGCAACAATAGTTGTCGGGTCAATTCGGGGCTGGCAAAGAAGGGATGATGGTAGATGGGATTATATGATTGATGATAAGAATAGAATCGGCTACGTCCGAATAACAAGCTTTTTAGAAAAGACTTCCGACGACCTTGAGAAGGTAATGGATAAGCTGGACTCTATCGGTTTAAGGGCGTTGATACTCGATTTACGATTCAACAGCGGAGGGCTTTTGAGCAGTGCTACCGAGATCGTGGATAAATTTGTTTCGAAGGGCATTATCGTGAGCACACGTTACCGTTATGGTTTGGGGCCTTTCACTGCAGCGAACAGAAAAGGAACGCATCCGGATTATCCTCTTGTGGTTTTAATCAATTCCGGCTCCGCAAGTGCTTCTGAAATCGTTGCAGGCTCATTGGCTGATAAGGTGCATAACAGAGCGATTCTCGTCGGCGAAAGGACTCACGGTAAAGGCAGTGTTCAGACGATTACGGCCCGTCCGGGTGGTGGAGCACAGTTGAAATATACAATGGCCTATTACCATTTGCCTTCGGGCCAGAGGGTTGAAAGCCGTGAGGCAATGGAAAAACAGGGCAAAGACGATTGGGGCATAGGGCCCAATATAGAGGTGAAAATGGGAAATGGAGTTCTCGCAGTAAGTGACGAGCTCAAAAAAATGCTCGAAACTCGTCGTGAAAATGATGTGCTTGTCAAGAGCGACCACAAGAAGAGCGACTTGGAAAAAAAGCATACTATGAAGGAAACACTTGAATCCGACCCTCAACTGGCCGTTGCTGTTCTGGCTGTTAAGGCCAAATTGATAGAGCGGTCCGAAGGACACCTTACGGCACAGAATGCAGCATTGGAACATGAGGCATTACAATCGGCTACAAAATAGCAATTAGGATACCGCGGCCATCCTGGCTAAGGTACTTGTAATTTTATCATTGCAACCTTAACTCACCCGAAGATAATATATCCCCATCGTAACTCTTGGTAATATAGCTGTCTTGCTCGTAATGCAAAAGGACTACGTAATTATGGTACAGGAAGGCGAAGTATCTGAAAATGTGAGCAGGTTTGAGCAGGCCAGGCAGGCCAAACTCGACCGTATCAGACAGTTGGGAATCTGCCCATACGGAGGCAGATTCGATGGGACGCAGAAAGCTGCGGACATAAAAGCCGCCTTCAAGGAGGAAATCACCGACAGCCGTGCCAAGTGTGCGGGCAGAATCGTGCTTTTAAGAGACATCGGAAAGCTGATTTTCATCACACTTCGCGATAGCAGCGGCAGCATCCAGCTCGGCTTAAGCAAAAAAGTTCTGGCTGACCAGTGGGAGCTGGCAAAGCTGCTCGAGGTTGGCGACATAATCGGCGTCGAGGGCCGGCTGGGCAAAACAAAAACCGGCGAGATTACCATATGGACGGAAAAATTGACCATACTAAGCAAATCACTGATGCAGCCGCCTGAAAAGTTTCACGGCCTGGCGGACGTTGACATCCGTTTCCGGATGCGCTATGTTGACCTCTGGGTAAATCCAGAGTGTTTAGAGCTGTTTAAAAAGCGAAGTGACATCATCGCTGCTATCAGACAGTTTCTGCAGGATAAGGATTTTCTGGAAGTTGAGACGCCTATGATGCAGACAATCGCGGGAGGGGCCGCTGCAAAACCATTTGTAACACATCATAATAGTCTCGATATGGACTTGTTTTTGCGAATCGCACCGGAGCTTTTTTTGAAGCGCCTCCTGGTCGGCGGCATGGAGAAAGTCTTCGAGATAAACCGCAATTTCCGTAATGAGGGACTGAGCAGGTGGCACAATCCGGAATTCACGATGCTCGAGCTGTATCAGGCGTATGCCGACTACAATGTGATGATGGATTTGACCGAAGAGCTTGTGTATCTTTTGGTGGAGAAGTGCTGCGATGGTAAACAGGTTCAATTTTGTGATATGACAATAAACTTTGCCAAACCATGGCGGCGAGCTAAATATGCCGAGCTTCTTGAGCAATACAGCGGCTGCAAAATTGACGACATTTCCGCTTTGAGAAAAAAGGCGGCAGAGCTTGAGATTGACCAGGCAAAAATGGATGATGTTGTGGTTATCAGCGAGGTGTTCGAGGCCTGTGTTGAGGACAAACTCATTGACCCTACATTTGTGATGGATTACCCGGCCCAGCTTTGTCCTCTTACAAGGCGCAGTAAAGAGAATCCCGATTACGCCGAGCGTTTTGAGCTTTACATCGGGAAGATGGAAGTAGCCAACGCATATACGGAATTGAACGATCCCGCTGTTCAGGAAAAAAATTTCAGGATTCAGCTTCGAGGCCAGGAAGATACTATGGCAAAAATGGACGAAGATTTTCTTACAGCGCTCAAATACGCAATGCCGCCTGCAGGCGGACTTGGCATCGGGATTGACAGGCTGATTATGTTTTTGACGGGAGCTGCAAGTATTCGTGATGTTGTGTTGTTTCCATTGCTCAGGCCGAAGAAGTAACACAGCCGTCATGGCCGTGTTGGCACGGGCTTCAAGACCGTAGTGCAAAGGAAGTTAAGAAGTGCTTAAATTATTTCTATGGCTTCGGTATTTACGCAAGAAAAAGATTGTTATTCTGTGTATCGTCGCAGTTGCGCTGTCGGTATCGCTGCTTTTGGTCGTGGACAGTTTTTTTACAGGTTTAATTGAGGGATTGAAGAATAGTCTTGCGGCCCAGTCAGGTGACGCTTTTGCATATATCTACGGCCGACCCATTCCTCGATACAACGCTTTTCTTAACAGGCTTTCAGCTTTGAAAGAGGTTGATGCTGCGGCACCTGTTTGCATGGGGGGAGGGCTGCTCTGGCTTCAAAGCGGCGATGTGCGAGAGGCGGCTATCAAGGGTATCGATGTTGAAAAGGATAGCAAATTTACCAACTGGAGGAATTGCCTGTTAAGGCAAAAAGAACAAAGCGGCCCATTGAATTTTGATGTTGCCGGTTATCCCGATGCCAATGGAGTCTGGGTCGGTGTCAAACTTATAGCCGAACCAAACGAAAGAACCGATAAATATGACACCGGGGAAATCAGAAAGCTGATAGGTAAAAAGGTTGTGTTTACGACGGAAGGTTATGGCGGAAAGCGCAAAGTCATACCTTTGAGAATTTCTGATATTGCTTTTACCGACACAATCTGGGGCGACCAGACGCTGTATGTCCCCTTCGAGTATCTTTTCGAGATTCAAACCGATATAGCAGAAGCTGAGTATGCGAACATTTTCAAGCTGAAGCTGGACAAAGGCTATAGCAGCGAAGCAGTGCGGTCGGTTGTATCCGACTTTTGGCAAAGCTATGCCAGGCAAGACTTAGGCTGGAAAGATGATGATATTTTTAGGTTGAATATAGACTACGAGCAGGAGCACAGCTATTTTGTGGAGCTTCGAAAACAAATGGCGATTTTGCTTTTGATATTCGCTGTTATATGCTCGGTTGTGGTTCTGCTGGTGTTCTGTATATTTTATATGATAGTCGAGACGAAGTTAAAAGATATCGCCATAATCAAGAGCTGCGGAGCTTCGTCCACAACGGCAGCTTTAATTTTTACCGGTTTCGGTGGATGTATAGGCCTGACAGGCTCCGTACTGGGTGTCGTTATCGGATATGTTATAGTTAGAAATGTAAACATTCTTGAGAGATGGGTGCATATAATCACAGGCGTAAAGCTATGGAGAAGAAGCTCGTATATACTGAACTATATACCGAATCAGCTCAACTGGCCTGACGTTTTTCCGATAGCTTTAGCCGCAGTTGCGGGCTGTTGCGTAGGCGCATTAATACCGGCAATTGTCGCAGCTAAAACAAAACCCGTTGATATCCTCAGGTATGAGTAAATCGTTAAGGTGGCAAAATTAAAGTAGAGTAAGAATAATATTCTATGTATAAGTTTGTGCTGGCATTTAGATTCCTTCTGAAAAGACGGATAAGCTATTTTTCCGTTTTTGCGGTTGCGCTTTGTGTGTTCGTTGTCTTTGTTGTTATGACGGTGCTGAGCGGGCTTACAGCCGACTTTAAGGAAAAGACACATTCCTGGAGCGGCGATTGCATCGTGAGCACAAAATCACTGGTCGGTTTCAGCTACTATGAAGAGTTTATGCAGATACTGCAGGAACAAAAAGAGATAAAGGCTGTTTCACCTGTGATAAGAGGCTATGCGATTGTGAAAACGACTTCAGATAACGATACGGGAGTTTATGTCGACCGAACGCTGGAAGTTATGGGTATTGAGCCGGTGTCATACAGCAAAGTAACCGGTTTTTCCGAGTGGCTCAGATATAAAACCGGCGAGCTCCAAAATTCTTTTAAACAATTTTATGACGTTAACCTGCCCGGCTGTATTATGGGGATAGGCTTTTTATTCGCGAGAGACACGAACGGCAATTACATATTGCCGGACCGGGTACCTCAGATGAAGGTGGACGTAAGCTGTTTTCCTTTGACGGCAAAAGGCGCTTTGGCCAGGGCAGGAACGGATGTCGTGAGTTCAAAGATTTTCGCCTTGAGCAATGTAGCGCATACCGGTATCAGCTCGGACTGGAAAAATATTTATATTCCGTTTGAACAGGCCCAGCTGCTTTGTGGAATGGCAGGTGAGCTTAAAAGGGCAAATGCTCTTTATGTGAAATTCTCCGATGGAGTAGCTCTCAATGACGGCTGCTCGAAGGTTCAGTCTCTGTGGAAAGAGTTTGTAGAAGATAAAAAAGGTTTAAGCCAGTCAGAGCTGCTGAAAAACGTAAAAGTGCAGAATTGGAAGGTTTATAACCGCGATATGGTTGCAGTTGCTGACACCCAGCAGGGCCTGATGATAATCGTTTTTGCAATGATGGCGGTAATAACTGTCTTTATCGTTTTTGTTGTGTTCTATATGATAGTCAGCCATAAAAGCAAAGACATCGGAATATTGAAAAGCGTAGGTATCTCGAACGGCAATATTATGTTCCTGTTTTTGCTCTTTGCTTTTTTGATAGGAGCTTTGGGCTCAACTATTGGTGCCGTCGGCGGCTGGCAGTTTCTGGTGCATATAAATCAGATAGAGGACTGGCTTTTTGAGCAGTTTAAATTTCAGCTGTGGGACAGAGAGTTATATGCTATTGGTGATATCCCGAATAGTATTGATTTGCATGTTCTTATCACTATCATACTTTCAGCTGTCTCAGCCTGTTTGCTCGGTGCCTTTCTGCCGAGCAGGCAGGCGGGAAGGCTTCAGCCGGTTGATACCTTAAGAGTGAGTAAATTATGAGTAACGGCTATATATTAAAAACGGAAGGTGTTCGCAAGTCTTATCGAATGGGAACCGCTGAGGTTAGCGTTCTCAGAGGTGTTGAGTTGGCAGTGAGCAAAGGTGAGTTTCTGGCAGTGGTTGGTGCTTCGGGCAGCGGTAAAAGCACCCTTTTACATATATTAGGAGCGCTCGATAAACCGAACAGTGGCACTGTCAGCTTCAACGGCCGAAGGATAAGCCGATTCAGCTCAAGGGAGCTTAACAGATTTCGAAACAGAGATGTCGGATTTGTATTTCAGTTTTATCATTTGCTTGACGAACTGAATGTTATTGAAAACGTTTATCTGCCTGCGATGGCAGGTTTGAGCGTCCTCGGCTGGCTCACCGAGAGTGGCAGAGCCAAAAAAAGAGCGAGGAATTTACTTGGGCGGCTTGGTTTGACCGAAAGGCTCAGGCACAAGCCGTATCAGCTTTCCGGTGGGGAAAGGCAGAGGGTCGCAATCGCAAGGGCATTGATGAATGAGCCCCAGGTTCTTTTAGCTGATGAGCCAACGGGAAATCTTGACCAGAGCACAGGAAATGATATACTACGGGTCTTTGATGAGATAAATAAGGCCGGCCAGACGATTATTATGGTAACCCACGACCAGAAAATTGCCGAAAGAGCTAACAGGATTGTCAGGCTCGCTAATGGCAAAATAACGAACGTAAAAGGCTAAGAGGAAGGCAACACGCCGTCTCGACCGCCCGCTTCGATGAATCGAGGCGAGTGATAGAACAGGCTTAAAGCTTGTTGCCTTGACACGTGTCGAGAGACACATAGGCGGGCCCATGTTACTATATTTTTTTGTTTAATGATTCGAGGAATTATTGCTAATGAAGATTTGGCTTAATGACAAATTTGTTGATGAGAAGGATGCAAAAATTTCCGTTTTTGACCACGGCCTTCTTTATGGTGACGGCGTATTCGAGGGCATCAGGATTTACAGCGGGAGAATATTCGAGGCCGATGCGCATATCAGAAGGCTTTACGAATCTGCTAAAGTAATTAGGCTGCAAATCCCGCTCAGTCGGCAAAAACTTGTTGAAGCTATGCAGGAGTGTGTCAAAGCCGATAATGTTGTTGACGGTTATATTCGTCTTGTTGTCACTCGAGGCGTTGGAACGCTGGGACTTAATCCTTTTGTCTGCAAAGAGGCTCAGGTTATTATTATAGTCGACAGTATTCAACTTTATCCGGAAGAGCTTTATGAGAAAGGCCTGAAGGTCGTTAGCGCAGCAACAATCCGCAATCATCCGCTTTCCGTGCCCCCGCAGGTCAAAAGTCTAAATTACCTGAATAACATTCTGGCGAAGATAGAGGCTCTGGACAGAAATGTCCCCGAAGCCATTATGTATAACCATCAAGGGTACGTTGCGGAAGCGACAGGCGATAATGTTTTCATCGTAAGAGACGGCGTAATTTATACTCCGCCGGTTCAGGCCGGCTCTCTGACAGGTATTACACGTGGTGTCGTTATCAGGCTGGCAAAAAAAGAAGGTCTGACTGTGGTTGAATGGAACCTGACGAGATTTGACCTGTACGTTTGTGACGAACTGTTTCTTACCGGAACGGCGGCTGAGGTTATCGGCGTTGTTGACGTTGACGGCAGAGTAATCGGTGACGGCAAAGTCGGGCCTGTAACTAAGCTGCTGAGAGAAAAATTCTACAAGTATGCCCACAATAAATAGTCGAGCAGTTGTCAGCGGAGAAGTTTTTTTAATCCCGGAAACTGACAGGCCCTGATACTCGGAACCAAAGAGACATTAGGTGTAATGCAGATACCAGCTCATATCGATATACCCGATAACTTCAAGCTCGTTGCCAACGAGTTAGAGCAGGTCAGGAATTTAATCTTTAAGCAAACCGATACGTTCTGTCGTGATGAATCTTTAGTAAAGCTGGTTAGGAGCTTTAATGTCCGCAGCGGCAAGATGGTTCGGCCGGCACTTCTGCTGCTCTGCGGGGCCTGCTGCGGCCGAATTACCGATAAGCACATTCGAACAGCAGCTATTATGGAATTGCTCCATAACGCGACTTTACTACATGACGATGTTATAGACGAAGGCCGAATACGCAGGGGCGAGGCAACGGTAAACAACGTTTATGGTAATGAGGCCGCTGTTCTCTTGGGTGACTTTTTGCTCAGCCGTGTTTTTAAGATGTGCAGCTTTCTTGAATCTGAAATTATAAAAGTAATATCCGCAACTGCCGCTCGAATCTGTGAGGGTGAGCTGAGGCAGACGGTTCATAAACGCGACTGGAATTTAAGCCAGGCCGAATATATTGAAATCATCACTGAAAAAACCGCAGCCCTTTTTAGTACTTGCTGCCGCCTTGGGGGTTATTTAGCCGGTGCAAAGGAAAGACAAATTCAGTCTCTGTCCGATTACGGCTTAAATTTCGGCATAGCCTTTCAAATTGCGGATGATTTGGTTGACATCGCAGGTGATGAAAGCAAAAGCGGCAAAACCCTGGGTAGTGATGTCGATAGAAACAAACCAACGCTGCCGCTTATTTATATGTTAGGCCGGCTGGATGAGAAGGAAAAAACTGAGTTGATAAAGCAATTAAATGCTGAAAGAAGCGATTCCAGGAAAATTAAGGATGTGTTTGTGTCCTGCGGCGGTATGGAATACATCCGTGAAAAAATTCAGACATTTGTCGATAATGCTGTCAAGTCAATAACAGATTTCTCAGATGGTGAGCCCAAAAAGGCCCTGATTGAGACTGCCTGCTCAATAGACGTATCACAGGCTTCCAGCCCGTGATAACACGGCCAGGATGGCCGTGTTACTTATTGGGCAGGTCAAAAACAATCGTGAACTTGCTGAGGCTGTCAGTTATAATAGCCTTATAATGGTTGAGGGTAAAAATAACCTGCTGCCGCGACCTGCGTCGCAAGACGCAGTGGCAAGTAAAACATTGTTCAGCCGGTCTGAAGATGCCAATATCGCCTCTGCGGCGCCGCTGGCGGTGCGAATGAGGCCGAGAACCCTTGAAGAATTCGTCGGCCAGGAACATTTCCTCGGGCAGGGAAAGCTTCTAAGAAGGATGCTCGAGGCTGACAGGCTCAGCAGCCTGATATTTTACGGCCCTCCCGGGGTCGGGAAAACGTCGCTTGCGGTCGTGATTTCCAATTATACAAATGCCGAATTTCATTACCTAAGTGCACCGGCAGCCAGCGTTAACGATATACGCCGGATTATAGCCTCCGCAAAAGACCGACTCGCCGTCAGTAAAGGCCGAACCGTGCTTTTTATTGATGAGATACACCGTTTCAATCGCGCTCAACAGGACGTCCTTCTCGATGACGTGGAATCAGGTGTTTTAATTTTTATCGGTGCGACTACTGAAAATCCGTTTTTCGCGATCAATTCACCGCTGATTTCGCGCAGTACCGTGTTTCGATTTGAGCCGCTGAGCGAGGCCGATATAATGAAAGTTTTGAAAATCGCAATAGGCGATTCAAAGCGCGGGCTTGGCAACTATAATTTTCAAGCAGAAGATAAGGCGTTAAAATTCCTTGCGGTTTCAGGTGATGGTGATGCGAGAAAAGCGCTTACCGCTCTTGAAATCGGTGTTTTATCACAGGCATCGAAAGATAAAAAAATCAAATTTGATGTGGCAATTGCCAAAGACTCAATCCAGCAGAAGACCATAGTCTATGACGGTACGGGTGATACGCACTACGACCTGGCCAGTGCTTTGCAGAAAAGTATGCGCGGCAGTGACCCTGATGCGACGGTTTACTGGCTGGCAAGGATGCTCACCGGAGGCGAGGACATACGATTTATTGCGAGGCGGATAGCGGTATGTGCGGCAGAGGACGTTGGAAACGCCGACCCGATGGCGACGGTTCTCGCGGCGGCGGCTGTCCAGTTATCGGAGTTTGTGGGCCTGCCGGAAGCCCAATTGGCGCTGGCACAGGCTGCGATTTACGTGGCCTGTGCACCAAAATCGAATGCATCTGCCAACGCTATTTGGCAGGCTGTATCTGATGTTAAGACCAAACCTACCATACCGGTGCCGAAGCATTTGAGAGACAGTCATTACCCCGCCGCTAAAAAAGCAGGTATAGGAGCCGATTATAAATACCCGCATAATTTTGAAGAAGGTTTTGTTCTGCAGGAATACCTGCCGGCCAAATCCAGGAAAAATTACTATGCTCCTAAAGATGCAGGCTATGAAAAAAATATTAAGCGTTATTTACAAAAGCTGCAAAGATTGAT
>CAYNDE010000005.1:0-35999 GCA_964395535.1 uncultured Pirellulales bacterium | reverse complement strand
CTTTTCTCACCGGCTTTGAGCATCTGCAAAACAGACGATTCAATCAAGTCATTCCTGGGGTAAATCTGCACAGCTTCTGTCAATTGATAGCCGTTTCTTATCTTCTCATCGACCCAGCTCCAAAGCTGCTGGAAATAATAATTCTTAGTTGCATCGTGGACAACTTCGACGGTCTCCAAAAGACTTACACCAGCAGAAATCATCGTAGCTACAATTTTCATACTACGCGCAATAATCATATCCACGAACATTGCGCCGATGATAGGTGTATGGATTTTCACATAATCTATTACACGACGGCCAGTAATAGTTTTAGACCATTTGTAGATTACTACAGCAACAAGAACTGCAATAGTAAGCATAATAGTCAGGAACTGAAAATTTCGAAACAGGTTGCTAATATCTATCAAAATCTGAGTAAGTCTTGGTAAAGCAGCCCCTCTTGATTCGTAAATCTTCATAAACCTCGGCAGTACGAAAAAAATCAACAGTGAAGTTGCAACGACAGCAATCAGAGCCATCATCAGAGGATATGCAAGCGCTCCTCGAATTCGTTTCCGAATATCGAATTCAAATTCAAGATAGCCTGCAAGTACATGCAGCATTTCCGACATTTTTCCGGAAGCTTCAGAGGCCCTGACCATGCTGACAAACATTGGGCCAAATACTCTTGGATATCCGGCTAAAGCATTTGAAAAACTATCACCGTTTTTAACAGATGTGTTAACACCTGTAATAACGGTTTTAAAAGCACCCTCCTTAGCCTGCTCACTAATGGAATCAAGCGCATCGCTGAGTATAACACCACTGTCAAGCATCACGGATAACTGAGTCGTAAATAAAATCAGGTCTAATCGCTTTACTTTACACTTCAAGCTTTGCTCCGCCATAGAATGGCCGCTCGTTATCATCGTATAAATCGATGTTTTGCCGCGTTCTCGGCTCCTTGAAGCGTGTGACTTTCCGGTCTTTTTTGGTGCTAATACAGGCATTTATCCGTCTTCTTCGATTCCTAAAATATGTCGAGCAATTTAATCTTCTTCCGGCTGAGTGACTCTTAATACTTCCTCGACAGGCACAATGCCGGCTCTTACTTTCTCAATTCCATCCAATTGAAGTGGCACCATACCATCTTTCAGAGCCTGTCGTCTGAGCTCCTTTGGACTTGCCCCCCGATTAATCATTTCTCTAACTTTTTCGCCCGGCAGGAATAACTCATGTACCGCTATTCGTCCGGAACAACCGGTATTCCTGCACTCCCTGCAGCCCAAACCCCGATAATACTTGTCAATCTGGCTGCCCATTTTTGCAACTATATTCTTAATACTCGCCGAGGGCATATATTCCGCCTTGCAACCCGGACATATCTTTCGTACCAGCCTCTGTGCCATCACAGCTATCACTGAAGCACTTACAAGAAAAGCCGGTATACCCAAATCTATCAGACGCGTCACCGCTGTCGGCGCATCATTCGTATGCAAAGTCGAAAAAACAAGATGCCCGGTCAACGCGGCCTGAATAGCAATCGTCGCAGTAGCTTTATCACGAATCTCACCTACCATTATTATGTCAGGGTCCTGTCTTAATAAACTTCTTAGAGTTGTCGAGAAGTTAAAACCTATGCTTTCAATGACCTGAAACTGATTGATGCCGGAAATATTACATTCAATAGGGTCCTCAACCGTGCATATATTCACATTTTCACGGTTTAACTCCACAAGAGTAGCATAAAGAGTTGTATTCTTTCCGGAGCCTGTGGGGCCCGTCACCAAAATAATTCCATTTGGAGACTGCATTATTTTTCTGTACATCTGCAGACTCTGATATGCAAAACCCAGTGACTCAAGATTGAAGATTATATTCTGCGGATTGATGACCCTGACAACAACCTTTTCGCCGAAATTAGTCGGCATAATAGACACTCTCAGATCAACAGCCCTACCTTCTATGAGAACGTGTATACCTCCATCCTGCGGCAGGCGTCTCTGCGCTATATCAAGCTCAGCCATAATCTTGATTCTTGAAACAATTGCTGAATGCATCTGATGAGGCGGTGACATTTTTTCATACAAATTACCATCAACCCTGTATCTAACTCTCAATCTTCTCTCGTCCGGCTCAATGTGAATGTCGCTGGCATTTTCCTGAACGGCGTTATAGAGCAAGTAATTAACCAGCTTTACAACAGGTGACTGGCCGGCTATCTCTTCAAGATTAGTAATATCTTCCGTGATATTTTCTATGAGGGTAAAATCTTCCAGGCCTTCCTCGTCGATAATATCATCGATGACAAAAACATTAGCCGCAGGCAAATAGGTCTGTATAGTATTTTTAATATCTTTGACGGTTGCACAAACTATCTGTACTTTACAGCCACTAAGGCGTTCTATCTCATCTATTAAAAAGACATTGGTCGGCTCACTTACCGCAACGGTGAGTAAATCATAAACCTTAAACAACGGCAGGACGAGGTGTTTTTCAAGAAATTCTCTCGGCAGAATTTCCAGAACTTTTACATCACATAACTTCGGCCCGACCTGAGCATACGGCACACCATAGGCTTCAGCCAAAGCAGAAGCAATCTGGTTATCCGTACAATAACCTTTGTCTACAAGAAGCTCACCAAAAAGTTTTTTATGTCCTTTGTCGCTCTGCTCTCTAAGAACATCCTCAATCTGCTCGGCAGTAACGATGCCTTTGCCAAGAAGTAACTCTCCAAGCTGCATTCTGTTTTCGATAAAAGTATCACTCATACCTTTGCACTTCTCTCGTGACTGACTTATGCCAAACTTTTTAAGGCATCAGAAAGCTCGGAATAACAACTGAATTCGTTTTCAAGCCTGGTGATTTCAAGAATTTTGGTGCAATTTTCATTAAGCCCGGCTAACCTGAGCTGACAATCGTTTTCGTCACCATAGTCTCTTGCCCAAAGTAAGAACTCCAGCCCAACGCTATCGATAAATTCCACCTTGCTCATATCAAGGACGATTCCTGTTCTGGGTGTAGAAGCACTCGAGGATTTCTGGTTTGAATCCTCACTGAAAAATGAATAGATAATATTGCTTATAGTTTTTCTCAGAGTCTCGCTAATCTCCGAGCCTAACTCACCCTGAAGCTCGACAACGGTAACATCATTATAATCCTGAGTTTTTATTCTCATTTGACGAATGTCCCCACCGATTCATTGCCGTAATATGAAAATTCTTTTTCAGAAAAAGCGTCAGCCAAACCGTCCCGAATAATATCCCAGAGATGATATATGTCATTATTGAGAAAGATTGTTGCCACTTTTTCATCAAACTGCGTGCCCATACCCTTTTTTATTTCTTCAATCGCCTCTTCGAGGTTCAATGCTTTTCTATAAACACGTGCCGAAGTCATTGCATCAAAACTGTCTGCAAGCCCGACTATTTTGCCGGACAAAGGAATCTTATCGGCGGTTAATCCCTGAGGATAGCCTTTTCCATCCATTCTTTCGTGGTGGCATAATACTCCCGGTATAATGTCACGCATCTGTTTTATCCCTCTCAAGATGTTTGCACCGATTAAAGGATGCCTCCTGATGCAGTCAAGCTCTTCGTTGGTTAATTTTCCTTTTTTGCATAATACCCTTTCATTTATTCCGATTTTTCCTATATCGTGGAGCAGGCCCGTGAGATAGATATTATGCGTCACCGATTCGTCAAGCTGCTCGCTCTCGGCATATCTTTCAGCAATCCATTGTGATATAAATGCCACTCTTTCCGAATGGCCTCGAGTGTACTGGTCCTTAGCATCAATGCTGCTGGTGAGCGCCTTTAAGGAGCCGATAAACAACTCTTTCAAATCGCCGAAGAGTCTGCCATTCTCAACAAATACTGCACAACCATTAGCTACGGAATTGAACAGCTTAACATCGATACTGTCAAAGTCAGGCTTATCAATCCTGTTCATAGCGGCCATCAGACCGATGATGCAGTTGTCGTTTCCAACTGATTGAGAGATACCGGTACTAAGACTTTCTTTGCCGTATAAAGGAACTGCAATAATATTTTTTATATAATCAGGCCAGTCATATTTGAATGGTGCATGCACCTCGCTGTCGAGCAGAACCTCCTTGCCCATTTCTATCTCTTCGGCCAACTTGTCAAAAAGCATTTCCTTGAACTTCTTGTCGATATCTATCAGGCCGGCTCCTGCGGTAAGAACCAATTGCCTTTCATCATCAGCCTTTTTCTCAAGCAAAATCACAATACCCTCAACGCTGACAATTTCTCTGAGGCAGTCGCAGGCCATTTGCAGATAGCTGGAATCCGAGCTTCCGATTCTCATATTTGTGCTCAACTTATGAATAAGAGCCAGCTCCTCATATGCCTGCGTAATTTCGTTGCTGAACATCAAAGCCTGCTGTTCGGACTTTGACTCAGACAAAAATCTTTCTGCCAGAAGCGTCAGCAAATCGCTGAAAATTTCATATAATTGACTGCCCTGTCCTGCTGTAATATGCTCTCTATTTTGCTCTTGCTGCTGCTCTTTTGCCGGTTGCAAGTATTTACCTGTGTCAATCAAAGCAATATGAGCAGGTGCATTGTGATTCAACTTTAGAAATACAGCCATAACTCTATCATTAACTGGAAAAGCCTGCTTGTCCTCTCCCGTGCTATCTACATCAAAGTTTTTCAAACAATCATTTATTACGGACTGCCACTCTGTTTCATAGATATTAGCCTGACAGGTAAGGAGCAACCGGCCTTGGACATCACATACAGCAAAGTTAGCTCCCATTTTATTTATTGTTCTGCCAAAGGTCTCAAGCTCAACTTTTTGGGTTTTGCTCAGGTTTTTCTCGATTGTTTTCAACATTTTCATCTAAGCCCAAATCCTTATGTAATCGCTGATATAATCAATTTGTAACAGACTTTTGGTATAGAATGTCCTCGATTTTTTTTAAGAGCTCCCTTGGGCTAAATGGTTTACCGAGACATTCCGATATATTCAGCTGCTCTTTTTGTTCGGCCTCTATGCTGAAACTTCTTGCCGTCAGCATAATCACAGGAATATCTTTGGTCTGCTCATTCTGCCTCAATTTTTTCACAAGCTCAAATCCGTCCATAACCGGCATTTGAAAGTCTGTAACAATCAAATCGGGATTTTCCGAACAGGCAAGCTCATAGGCCTGTGCACCATTCGATGCAGTTACGACCTCGAAGCCGTTGCTGCGAAGCTTTATCGCCACAACGTGGACAATGTGAATTTCATCATCCACAACCAAAACCTTTCTTTCTGACATCATTCGGCCTCCTCAAAGTTTTATGCGATTCAATTTTCCGTCCTGCAACTACATTTTCTCTCCAACGACTTCCCTTTTCGTCAAGGGCAATTCAAAACCAAATGTGCTTCCAACGCCCACTTCACTTCTGACAAACACCCGTCCGTTATGCACTTTTTCAATAATCTGTTTGACAAGGTTGAGTCCCAATCCGGTTCCTTTTGCCTTCTTTTTGTTGGCGTCGACCCTGTAAAACTTGTCAAATACGTGGTCGATATCATCTTTTGGAATTCCAATACCGGTATCCTTAACGCTTACCCGTGACAGGCCCAAGCTTTCATCCACCTCGGTTTCGATTCTCACCGTTCCACCTTCGGTTGTATACTTAATTGCATTACTCAAGAGGTTTACAATAACCTGCGAAATCATATCTTTGTCTGCATAAACCTGGTCGTAAACGATAAGCTCACTTTCAACTATTTTGATATTTTTCTCATCGGCATAGCTTTTGAGCATTCTCGTCTGCTCTTTTATGAGCACAGCAAGACTTAGCGGTTTTTTCTCGACCTTCACGAGTCCCGATTCTATGCGTGAAATATTCAGAATATCCTCTATAAGCCGGTTCAGCCTCTGGGCCTGATTTTGAATAACAGTGCAGAATTCCCTGCGCATTTCTTCTGTGCCGGCTTTATCTTCCAGCAACATTTCCGAATAAGCGGTGATGGAGGCAAGCGGCGTTTTCAGCTCGTGAGAAACGTGGTTTACAAAATCATTTTTCATCTGTGAAACTTCCTTTTCACGCGTTATATCATGCAGGACAGCCACGACACCGCAGACATTATTTTTTTCATCGTGAATACAGGAAGCTATGGAACTAAATGTTTTCGGTTCATCACCTCTCAATATCTCAAGTTCGTATTTGGTATGCCGTGCTTTGGTTTTCCTGCTTCTGCGCAAGAATTCCACAAAGCCATTCCTGCTATCATCGATTAACTCAGTAATGGACCTTTGCTGGCAATCCTTGAAATCGAAATCGAACAGTTTCCCAGCAGATTCATTTGCAATCAGTAATTTGTCATACTCATCGATGACAATAACAGCATCGCGGACACTGTAGATGATGGACTCCGTCTTTATTTTCTGCTTTTGTAAAAGTCGAATGTTGAGCTGCAAATCTTTAGCCTGTTTCTGGAGGTCAGCTATGTAACTATTTTTACCCTTGAATCGCTTGCAAACAGCCTCATACAATCTCACTATTGCCGTATTATCGGTTTGCCTTTCCTGCTCCAAACCGTTAACATAAGAAACATCTATGTCTTTATCTGCGAACCTGCTGGCTACGTCTTTGATTTGGCACACGAGCTTATACCATCCCCACCCAAGCCAGCCTCCGCAAGTGGCTGCAACAATGCTGCAAACCAATATAGCTAAACGCCAGCCCCCTCCGAAGCCGGAATCCTGCCATATGGCTAAGGACACAGCCAAAAGGACACAAACCTCAATTGCTGTGACCATAACCGCTATTCTATAAAACTTCGAAAAATAGCGGCCTTTGATATAATAATTTCTTCCCGGTATCAAACCAAGAACTCCAAAAGCCAAATTCTACACTTTCAATTAAACTGAGCAGTAAACCAACGCCTTACCTTCTCAGCCATTTCTCAGTATCTTTTCGCTCAACGCTTTCAATTATGATGCTCTCAATGCTCTTGACGTCTTTTGGACGCGTTTCCCTGATAATTCTTTCCTTCAGCCTCAATGCTTCCAGATATGCCGGGCGGTGCCGAAGTGCTTCGTCTAACTGTTCAATTGCAGCTTCATTAAAGCCTTCAAGATAGTATTTTGCAGCTTCTGCATAGCGCTCTTCGGCCTGCTTTGCCCTGCTTAACAGACTCAGTTCTTCCTTGGCTGCTGCCCTTTTGTGGCGTATATCATCAATTCTGGCACTTGCCATTGTCTCAGCGGCTTCCTCGATAATATGAGGCGTGAGCAGAACGATGACTTCCTGGCGCTGAACGGTGTCCGAGGTACCCCTAAAGGCTGCTCCAACTAAAGGCAAATCACCAAGCAAAGGTACCTGGTTGCGAATAGTAACGGTTACATCCCTGAAAAGGCCTCCTATAACAATGGTTTCACCGTCTCTTACCACTACATTAGTTGCCAGCTCGGTCGAAGTTTCATCCGGAATATCATTGTCCTTCAGTGTACCGGAACTGTCCTTTGGATGTATGTCCATACGAATGTAACCGTCATCACCAATGTACGGTCTGAAAGACAGCTTCGTACCGGTGTCAAGAAATTCCACCTGCTGCGTTGTCGATGTCTGCGTTTGATTCGTCTGTGACACATAACCGATTTTTGTACCGATATAGACCTGTCCGAGCTGCTTATTTACTGCCAGTATCTTCGGATTAGCCAGAACTGTCGTATCTGTTACGGTCTCCAGAGCGGTTATAAACGCTGCAGCGTTACCGCTTGTAATTCCAATTCTGATTCCATTACCACCAACCTCAGCAAAGCCGCTTACTTCAATTGGTACCCCTTTTGTTCCTGATATCAATTGTGCAATCGGTGTGGTCTCGCTATCGACTAACTCGAGAGAATCTCCACTGCTATAAGACGTTGTCGAAGTAGTGCCTTCAAGGTTCACACCAGCCAGGAAATTCAAATCTACGCCGAATTTCATTCCTTCGGTTAATAATACGCTCAAAATAGTTGCCTCAATCAAGACCTGTTTGGGCTTTACATCAACGGATTTTATCACCTCGGCAGCCTGCGCAATCCTTTCAGGATAATCATAAATAACAATTGTGTCCCTTGCCGCCATAGTAACGCCGCCGGCCGCCTCTGTAATTGACTCGCCGGTAGGTACGCCAACTTCGGCTGCAGTGCTGGTTCCTATCTGGCCCTGGTCGCTGAGAACGGGAGCAATGAGCTTTTTAGCTTCATCCGCGCTGAGATAAGAAAGACTGAAAACCTTATACCTCATCCGGCTCTTGTCTTCCTTGGTGAAAACCTCAATGATATTTCCCTTCTGCTCCCATTCGATATTGTCGCCGAGAATAGCATCCATAGCCTGGTCAAAAGTCACGTTATAAAGATTTGTTACGGTGATTGTGCCTTCGACCTTTTCTGATGGAACGATGTTTTTATTATACTTGGCCCCAAGGAAACGCAGCACATCCCTTATCTCAGCATCCTTTTTGAAGCTTATCGACTGTATCGTACCATCCGCGGAAATGTTTATTGTACTGCTTGGAACATCAGTCTGCGCAACTGATGCTTCTTCTGCGGTTTCCATCCCGGCTTCACCAAATCCACCGACAGCTACTGCAGCTATCAATCCCACTACAATAAGCCAGACAAACATCTCTTTTTTGATTTTGCCTTTTTTAAATCTATCTTTATACATAATTTTGCTCCTTTTCTTTCTTCGGAACAGAATCTGGTTCTGTTCTCTGAAACTGTTTGTCAATTTTTTAATCAAGTACTTCCAACGATTGTAGAATCTTCAATTTAACAGTCCCTTCTCTGCATCTTATCGTCACTTCTGTTTCTCCAATTTCTGTAACTTCACACACATATACATCAGAACCTTCCTTAATAGTCAATTTGTCACCAAGGCAAAGCAATTTGTTATTAATAAAAGCCTGAGGATTATCACCCATAACTATAGCCTCAAGAGTAAGTTTTGCACTTATCCTCCGCATTAGCTCCTCATCGTTGTTATTTTCAGAAATAGATTGGACCTCTTTGACGGAGCCATTGCTGAAGCCCTTGTTATCAAATATAAAAAAGTCTCTGGTTAGGATATCGTTCCTTCCCTCAACTCTGGGCAATTCAACATAAGATATTCCCGGCTCAGTGTCTTGTTCAGCCGGCTCCGAAGAGAACTCTTGAGAAGACGATGCTTCAATGCTGTCAGTTGCTTTGGCACTCTGAGGGGATTTACCGACAAAGACTTTAAGCCACATAAAAGACATCACCAAAAGCAGGCAAACGGCAGTAATTGCTTTTTTCTTCTCTGCTTTAAGTTTAGCAAAAACACCATCTCTTGCCGCAACAGCTATACCTGGTTTTTTTAGTGTCTTACTTTTCATATCAAGCTTTAACCTTTTTCTTTTGTCGGCCTGTAATAAATAACCGCCTCTGTTTCCATATCGATATCACTGCCGGCATCGCTCTTATTCTCCAGGCTTACATGTTCAATCCGAATCAACCTGTTTAAATTCTGCAGTGACTTATAAAATTCAAAAATCTCTACCAGCTTACCCCTGCACTTCATACTGACAGGAATGCAGTTTAATTTTTCAGTTTCCACTTCCTTGTCTGGTTCGATAAACTGGTTTTTCAGATTATGCTCATGCATCAAATCAGCTATCTGATGTAAAAACGAACCAAGCTCTCTCTGTTCCGGCATACTAAGCTCGTATTTTTCTGCCAAGCTCTGCATTTGTTGAAACTGTTCTTCAAGCACAGGCAGCTGCTCTTTCCGGCTGTTCGCCTCTTCAATAACAACTCTTGCCATAGCTGTTTCAGCCTTAACAGCTTTCAATTTTTTATCCAGAGGCAGATATACAAAAAATACAAAACCTGCTACCATCACGCCGGCTGCAATAAAAATTGTCATTTGCTGTTTCGTTTTGAAAAACATTCCAAATTTTCCTTATTCTTCTTTATAATTTGCCAGGTAACATCCAAGCTCAAATTCAGTAGATGCCAACCTCTCTTTATTGTTAGTACTGCCGGCCCTGGTTTTTTGGTTTTTCGAAAAGAAAGGTATAACCTGGCAAAAATATGGTGAATCCTCTAATTTGCAAATAAGCTCTGCGACATCACTTCCGTCGGCGGCGATACCACTTAACAAGACGGTGAATCTAACATCGCCAGTTAAAATGACTTCATTACTGCCGCTCCTCGACCGAACCGTTCTTAATCCCGCTGATGCGGTTTTTCCCGTCGGCTGGCTTTTAAACTGCACGGCATCAAACCTGACCTTTTTAAGCACAATATCCTCGTCAATTAAAAAGCTTAACTCCGCAAGCACACCTGCAACATCTATTCGGGAATCTGTTTCTTTAAGAATATCGACCCTCTTCTTCAGCAGTGCCGTAGTCTCTTTCATCTCGGAAAATGAACGTATATCATTTTTTAATTCTCTATGGTGACTGTGCAGTCTGTTGAGTCCGGCTTCAGCTTTCGAGACTATGGACTTTGCATGAAAACCCCATACGAGCATAACCATAAGGACACAGCCCAAAGCAAAGTATTCCGCTCGATAGCCCATTTGCCTTTGCCGGTTCTTCTTATACCATTGTGGAAGAAGGTCAATATCGTTCATAAACAAAACCTAAAACTAAAAATAACCGGATATAAAGTCCCTATCTTTCAACCTTTTTGGTGATGCTTTCACCGTTTTCCCAGTTTTTCAAGCCAAGTCCCACGGCAACTGCCCATTCACAAAGCAATCCACGCCTGTCACCATCAAAGCTAACTTTCGTTATATCAATTCCATTAAAAGGCTCGGCTACCTCAACCGAAAGTGCCATCTGCCGTCTCAATACATTAAGCAAAATATTTTCGTATGCGCCGCCGCCGGTGAAAGTAGCCCTTTCCACGCGTTTGCCTCTGAAGGTAACGGTGTAATATCTAAAGCATAGTGATATCTCTTTTGTCATCTCCTCAGCAACCGAGCCTATTGCATCCACCATTATCTGACGAGTTGAAGGGTCAATGTCCTCCTGCTGCATCAGGTCATTATCATTATCTAATAGTCCCTCATCCGAATCTGCCGGCTTTGAAACCTGAGTTTTCCTCCAGAGCCTGTTCCTCAGCATTTCAGCTTCACTAATTTCAATGTCCAATCGATGTGCAATTTCGCGATTAATGTTTCCTGTACCAATCGGTATATTCTTAACAAAACTGATATCTCCGCCCCGGCCAAAAACCACAGTAGTAGACGAACCTCCGACATCCACAAAAACCTCGGCTTTCTCTCTATCTTCCTGCCTTCTGAGCGTACGCCTGAAGCTTCTGTATAAAGCACAAGGAACGGGGTCTATGCCAACAGGTCTGAGTTCGACCTGTTCGAGCATATTGATATGATTTCTTACCATTTCATCCTTCGTGGCAAATAGTATTACCTCATTTTTTATCTCATCACCGTGCCGAACGTTGCCCGCAAACATATAGTTAATCGAGTCCTTATCAGGATTGAAATCGAAACGATTTGCAACCTCCCTTCGCAAAACCTCTTCGACTTTTTCTGTTTCCATCCGACCGAGTCTAATGCTTGTCGTTCTTACCTGGTCATTCGGCAAAGATGAGACCACGTCCTGCCCCTTGAAATTGCCTTTTGCGAGCATTGTTTTTATCGCTAAAGTAACATACTCTTTTCTTTGCTCGCAGTCTGAGCTCATGTTTACTCCAACAACAGCCTTTGCCGCATCCACCACACTCATCGTCGGACCATTTTTTTCCAGCTGAATCATCTTGATATTGTTATGTCCTATGTCCAAACCAATTGGTCCATAATTGTGAGTTTTTAACTTCCAGCTTATCATTTGCTTTTTCTACCACTTCGCGGATTTAAGATTTAACATATCGATTCTCTTTACCGTACGCCTGAATCCATCACTGTGAAATTGACACATAACCTGTTACCGCACCGACGGTAACTGTCATAGTTTCGGTGTCCGCAGACAGAGTTACAGTTCCACCGTTGTCAGGGTCAGGACTTCCAAGATAAGTGAATGACACCTGCTCGGATGAGCCGAAATCAGCGTCGACAATATTTACCCTGTCAACTCTGCTGTCTGCTCCGAAGTTAACTAAATAATCACGGTGTGTAACAGGGTGAGATATAATCCCGCTTGCGTCTCTGATATCGTAGCTTTCAGCGGCTTCGTCAAAAGTTACCGTATATGTTTTCTGCCTGCTGATTGCCATACTTTTAGCATATTCGAGGTCCGCTGCTATCATATCCGCAGCTGCACGAACTTGCATACCTGCAGCCGAACTGAACATCGGTATCGCAAGCATTGCCGCTATGATAATTATTACAATTACAGCTATCAGCTCAATTAATGTGAAACCGCTACTCCTGAAAATTAAATTTTGATTTTCCATCGCCCTTTAATCCTCAACAAATAGGTGGATATTGCGCATATTTTTCCTGTTTCTTTATTATTTTTTCGACATCTTTGAAAGGTGCCTTGAACAGCCCTTTGCTCAAGGCATCATAGCGTTTGTCTTCTATGTCATTATTGATTTGGCAGAGACTGAATCAGCGTCCGTTTTTACGATAAGTACTATGATTTAACAGCTCTTACGGGCTTGTATAATTGTCAAATCCGATACCTTCCACACTTATTCTCAGCACAATACATACAACCGTCATAACGATATTGCGCAAAAATAATAATACTGTTTTGTTAATTATATTTTACGAAATAAATGTGAGGGGTGGAAATGATTTGAATATTTCTTTTAGTTTATTTTTTTAGGCCGATAAGTTTAAATATCGCTCAAAATCCTTTTCCGTCCAATAAACCAAAATCCACTTTCAGCCTGAAATTTAAGGAATTTTTATGGCTGTTCTCTTTCTATGCTTTTAAAAAAGGCGCCTGCTGCCGGGCTGAATCTATTTGGCACGCCCGCAGCGGGCCAGGTTTGAATGGAGCCTTTCTCCTGAGAGGCAGTTATTGTTACGGTACCCCTGCCAGTATTTACTATGCCATCTTCAAAAACATACAAAGCTCCGACTACATTGAGAATACTATTTTCTTTATTTTTTAAATCAATATGACCAACAACCTTCGCCAGACCTGTTATATCCAATTCACAATCGTCATTCTCAAAAGTTATATTATCGACAACTAAAAGTGCAGGGAAATTTTTAACAGCCGTAATTGTAAGGTTACAGCCGTTGCTTAACTTCAAGTCGTCACCTACTACAAGCATTCCATTTATACTGCAATCGCCTTCCAATTCGAGATTATCACTGCAATAGAAAATACCCGCTGGATTGGACCCGCTGGGACCGAGCTGCAGGTCTTCATATGAACCGGGAAAGATGCCCCCTACAGTATACAATGTAGAACCAATAAAATAAAACATACTAAATTGCCACGAATATATTCCGGGAATGTATGTTTCATAAATGCTGTTATCCTCATATTGCCGGCCCTGAATGGTTCCAGAATCCTTTGTCTCTAACGATTTTTTTGAATAAACATCTCCCCTCACCTCCCCGTAGACTTTTACATCATCGCAAAAGTATGCATCTCCATTGATTGTAACCTCACTGTACAAATCCTTTTTATCATACTGGTAGTATGCAAAACAGGGATTGAGCCGCAACTGGGCGGCTAATTTGCCTCGAGCGATTTGCTCGCCTTGTTTTTCTTTATAAGCCGTGCAGTTTATTGCGTAATTGTAAGGACCGGTCTGATTCACAGAGACATCGTAATAGTCATCACTTCCCGCAACGAGCTGCTGAGCACTCGCACCAGTCCAGTATTCGCCGGAGACATCCTGAGGATTCAATATAAATCCTTTTGCCTGCTGAAGGGCTGAGTCGGCCAGATAATCCATTTGTGTGCGGATTATCATGTTCTCACCACAGGCCAGCTCCACGTCGTTTTTCGAAAGGAAGCCCAGCGACAATATTGTTATCGCCATAACGATAAAGAGGACCACAAGTAATGCCGCGGCCTTTCTGCTGTTTTTACTTCTACTCATCATCATCTGAAAATATAAAATCCCCGTTATCATCAATTAAATGACCTGCCCATGCTCGAAGTGCCGCTGTTATCTCGTAGTGATGCGAAACATCATTTTCTTCAATATCAAAGCTGATGCTCGCAAATTTAGACCAGGGCGGCGCAGTATAGACGGCAAGGGTGACATTTTCACATTCCGGTATGAGTTTGTTAAAACGGTATGTAGGACACCCATAGTCATTCCATTCTGTCAAGAGCGGCTTGATATCACCAATACCCAGCACACGGTCATCGCCATAAAACTCAAAAATTCGAACATAATCTCTGTTATTATCACTGCCGATGTAAATAAGCTCATCAAGATTGATACAGCCATCGCCGTTATCATCGGCTCTCCAGATGGCAAAATTATTCTCTTCGAGATGACATATCATTCTACAATTGCCTATAAGGTCTCTGATTTTAATTGTAGCAAAGCGAATTTGCGCCTGTTTAAGTGCAATATCACCCGCACTATCATTTGCCGAACCCATAGCAAAAGCAAGGGTGGCAACTGCAGCGAGGACAATAGAAGTTACCATTAAAGCAATCAGCAGTTCAGCCAGTGTAAAACCGCTTTTATACCTTGTCTTTCTCATTTCATATCCCACAGGGCACAGCTTTCAAACCATATAACACTATCTGGTAATAAGTCGGACTATTTCTACAACCTCGTCAGATTTGTAATACACTTTGACCGTGGCGAGAATGAATTTTGGCGATGCGCGCATATCCTCATCCGGGAAATAAACGTATGAACAACTCGAATTCCTTCTGAACTTCGAATAAAGTGAACCTGGAAAAACCGAGCCGCTGGAATCTTTTACCTGGCCTTGAGATTCGCTGTAACCATTAAAGCTGCTTACAATATCCTCGAAAGGTGTATTTATAATCCGTTCCATCAAATCCGATGCCAGTTTGGCTGCCAGGGTCAATCGAGAACCCTCAGCCTGTATGGCAGCGGCGCCCGAAAAAGGCAAAATCACACCTGCTGCAGCAATTGCCAAAATCGCAACGGCTATCATCGCCTCGGTAAGCGTAAAAGCTTTTTTTGTGCTCAAGTTCTTACTCATCTGTTAAACAAAAACGAAAATCAGAATAATTCGGTATCCGCTTCTGATTTATCGGGCAGTTATCCAGTGGTGTTTACATAAAAAAGCAGGCCGGCTTTCGAAAGCCGGCCTGTTATGGGTATCCTTTACTATCAGATGCTGAAAATTTGCATATTTCAGCTCTTACCAACTATAATGAGTTGCATCTCCTGCTCTGAATGAACCGTCATTCGGGTCAAGCTCCCAATCTCCGCTGCCATTATCCCAATCAACCACGGTGTTACCACCGGTATAGGGATTTTTGGGAATGCACTGAAGATATGGTCCACCATTTCCTGTTCCGGTCATCTGAGTTTCAAAACTGGCGACTGCCGGAGGACCATCATCATTCTTGATTTTAAAAAGCTGAATCTGAGCACGAATCGACTGGAGATTGCTCCGCATACTCGCTTCCTTGGCCTGCGTACTTGCATTCGTAAATTGCGGAATAACAATAGCTGCCAGAATTCCCAGAATAACCACGACAATCAGAATTTCCACCAACGTAAAACCACTTTTTGCTTTCATCTTTATTACCCTCGTCAATTAAATGTTGAAAAAACTTACTTTCACTTCTAAACTCTATACCCCGTGGGATTTTTTTACACTACCAATATCGTCTCAATCATAAGGTGACTTTTGTTTTTTTGCCTTTAATCCTCCAAAATTAAGTGTCCTCTGAAACAATCGCAAATACATCAATTTACTTTTCAATAAGCTAAGCAACAAAAACGCAGGCGAACCAGGTCCGAGAAACAGACATAAATCAAAAGACCTGTCCGCAAATTAAAATATATAAAACAACCTCCTCTACGCCAAATTAAAGCTGACGAAAATGTCTAATAACTTTTTTAACAGTGTGAATTCAAAAAATCCCAATTACGATTGTATGAAATGTGAGGATTGAAACGATAAATCTGACAATGCCCGATGTCACTTAGAAGGTAAAATATACTCCGGCATATTCTCGATATGGATTCGTCGCTGGTGCTGAGACTGATAACAAAGTTCTATTCGGACGTAATCAATGCCCTGCAGGCCCTGTTTTACTTTATCGGCCCACTCAATCAGAACAACGGACCTCGGATAACAAAATTCATCAAAACCTATCATCTCGAATTCGCCGGGTGAGGCAATTCTGTATGCATCGATATGGTAAATATCCAGCCTGCCAATATATTCATTTACAATAACAAAAGTGGGGCTATTTATGGGAATATTTTTATCCTGTGCCCCGGCCCCTTTCGCTATGCCCTTAATTAAATAAGTCTTGCCGCTGCCGAGAGGCCCGCTAAGACCTATAACCTCCCCACCTTTCATCCGGCTGCCAATCTTAAAACCGAACTCAACAGTTCGTTCAACCGAGCTGGAAATGAAATCATAATTCATCGCTAAGCCCAATCAACCAAGGTGTTCATAACCGCCAGTCTGCAAATCCTGCAACTTTCCACCCGCTGTTTGAATCTGCATTTTTCCGGTATTTGTAACCGTTCCAATCTTTGTAACAGGCAAAGAGCTATCCCAGTGCTTTATTAACTTTTTAAATTCCTTTTCAGCAAGTGTAAAAAGTAATTCAAAATCTTCACCATCATTCAAAGCTGATTTCAACGGTTCTTTACTTTTTCTCGCCTCTCTTGATATCGGAATCTGCCCTGCGTATATCAGAGCACCTGTTTTACTTTGTCTGCAAATACGGTTCAAGTCACTGCTCAAGCCGTCGCTTATATCAATCATAGAATTTACTTTTGCTATGGCAGCTATTTTTACAGCCTCATTTACTCTCGGCTCAAAGGACAAATGCTTACCCCGGCTGGAGCCTCCGAGAAAGCCGGTTACACAAATACAATCACCCTGCTTTGCGCCGCTGCGTTTTATAGGTTTATTGGCTGCAGCTTTAGCGAGCATCGCTACAGTGATTGCAAAAGGCTCATTCGTCTTCCAGCTTGTAATGTCACCACCTACCAGTGCGCAGTTGTATTTGTCAGCCGCTAAAATAATGCCCTTATGGAGCTGCTTTAGTTTTTCTTCTGAGAATCCTTTGGGCAAAGCGACACTTACAACCGCAGCAACAGGTAATACCGCCATAGCCGCACAATCGCTAAGGCTCACCGCCATAGCCTTATAGCCGGCCTGCTGCAATGTCGCTCTGCGCAAGTCAAAGTGCACACCGTCAAGGAGCATATCTATAGTTATAAAAACAGATGTCCCCTTGTCCACCTGTACCTGTGCCATATCGTCACCTATACCGATGGGAAAATCATCAGAGGACAGCTTTCTTTGGGCTGCAAACCAGGCCGTTATTTGGTCTTCTGTCCAGCTCATCGCTTCGCTAAGAGCTTCTGCCAGTAATTTATTTGGATTTTTGACTGTTTGGAACCGGCTGAGCCGGCTGTCACGTATCTTTTCACAACTTTTGATGAGCCGAGATGTTCATATACATCCTTTTCAACAGCCGGACAGTATTTTTTGTACTGCTTTATACTCAGTTGTGCTAACGCTTTATTATTCTTTTCACAATCGGCTACCAGCTCGCCCACTATGCCGTGGGCCTGGCGAAATGCTATGCCTTTACCGACAAGATACTCCGCTAACGCAGTAGCATCCAAAAAACCTTCATCCAGACCAGCCTTAATTCTATCAACATTGAATTTAGTGTTTGAGACAATCGCACAGGCCATATCAAGCGATTGCTTTACAGTATCAGCAGCACTGAATATGTGAATTTTATCTTCCTGCAGGTCACGGTTGTATCCCGAAGGCAGAGCTTTAAGTAACGTCAACAGTGCTATGAGCGAACCGTAAATCCTGCCGGTCCTGCTGCGAATCAGCTCCAGCATATCAGGGTTTCGCTTCTGCGGCATCATACTCGATGAAGTGCAGAAGCTGTCCTTTATACGGATAAAGTCAAATTCGCTGCTCGAAAAGATTACCCAGTCTTCGGCTAACCTCGACAAATGGGTCGCTACCAGGGCGCAATCAAAGATAAACTCTGCGCAAAAATCCCTGTCCGATACGGCATCAATACTATTCCGGCTGATATCTGTAAATCCCAACTGTTCGGCAGTGCTCTTTCGGTCGATTGGCAAAGTAGAGCCTGCTACAGCCCCGCTTCCCAAAACTGAGATGTTCAACAAGTTACTACAGTTACTCAAACGAACAATGTCACGCTCAAACTGTTCAACAAAGCTCAATAAGTATGCCGCAATCACTATCGGCTGAGCGCGCTGCAGGTGCGTGTAGGAGGGCATCACGTCATCGGTATATTTGCCCGCTGTTTTCACAAAGGCCTTTTGAAGCTCCGTGATTTTAGCCTGCAGAATCTCAATCTCATCCCGCATCCACAAATGCATATCGGTTGCGACCTGGTCGTTTCGGCTTCGGCCGGTATGCAGCTTCTCGCCGGCCTGGCCGGTTTTCTTTATCAAAGCCGCCTCGATGGCCATATGAATATCTTCCTGAGATTTATCAAACTTGAACGAGCCATCCGTGATTTCCTTCTCGACCGCCAGCAGGCCGTGAACTATTTTGTCATACTCGGCTTTACTGATTAATTTCTGCTCCGAGAGCATCTTCGCGTGAGCAATCGAAGCGGCGATATCGTACTTATATAAACGCCTGTCGTAAGAAATTGATTCAACAAAATCGACCGCCAGCTCATCCGGCTCACAGCCCAATCGCTTTTCCCAGCTTTTACGTTTTTTTGCCATTTTTCTGCTCCGAAAGCATCACTACTTTTTAAGCAATTATTGAGGATTTGCAGGATTTGTCAAGGATGATAAAAACGGTGCCGTTACCAGAATCAGACAAAGAATTTCCAGTTTAAATTTTGCACCTCGTTTTATTACCAGGTTAATTCAGACGGATAGACTCGTAAGACATATCATCAAGGTCCAGCACAACAACGAAGGATTCGCCTGTAATCCAGTCTGTGGCCTCTCCCGGATTTATAATAAGTGTTTGTCCGGCCTTTCGAATATCCTGTTTATGTGTATGACCGTAAATTACCAAATCATACTCACCGCTGCCTATCGCCCTATCAATATTGTCGGGCTTGTGTGTCATAAAAATCTTTTTGCCTGCGATTTGGTTTTTGTAAATTTTGCCATAATTTTCACCGCCTATTTGCTCGATTGTGGTTTTCAGATACTGCTTTTCGCCGTCACAGTTGCCGAAAACAGTGAACAGCTTCGCACCTTTGACTTTGCCAAAAGCCCTTGCGGTAAACGGTGAAACCATATCGCCGGCGTGAAGTACAAACTCTACGGCCGAGGCGTTAAAAATCTCTATTGCCTTAAGCACGTTTTGATGATGGTCGTGAGTGTCACTTATAATTCCTATTTTCATTTTTATTCAGAAAAATTAAGTCTCAATACAAAAATGGTTTCTGTTCACGGACAAAAAGTAATCAAAGCTGCTCCAGCGATTGATTTATAATCCTGATATGTTTCTGCTCTTCTTCGATAATTTTGTCTATTTGTTCTATCGTATCGGTATTTTCGGCAAAACTTTTCAGGCCGCGATAAAAAACAATAGTATCTTTTTCCAATTTCAATGCCTTCTTGAAAACATCTTCCTTGTCTTCCAGGCCTATAAGAATTTCACCCGGGTCCGGCCTGATAGCAAACACAGCAAGACTCGCCATCAGTTTCGCATTTCCCGCCATATAAGTCTCGGGGTCAAAATTCGCAGCTCCGCTGAAACTTTTATTAATCTGCCTGCGCATATCGGCGAAAATTTTTTCGTGCCTGACTTCCCACTCTGCAAGGTTAAGAAAAACATCCCGAATCTGCTCATCCTCGAAAATTTCAGCAGCTTTGTTGTAAAACGCAGCTCCGTTATGTTCAATTTTTTCCGCTATCTCCAGGACCTCGTAAGCACTATATTTTGATTCCATACTTTTATCCATCCAAATTTAAGAACGAAAAAAAGTAAATATAAACAAATACCCGCCCATGTCAAAATAAATCAGCTTTGTAAATTTTCAGTTTCTACTATAATAATTATATGGTATCATAAAACCAAAAGTTCTTATGAAAATTATTGTTTACATAATAGCTGGGCCTCTATTTCTGGCCTCCATTGCAGCACATATATATGTTGAGCTGAGGTGGCGAAAAAATATCGACGCCGAACTCGATGAATATTACTTTGAATTCGAGCACCAGCATCCCGGTTATGCAAAATACTTAAAACAGTCAAGGATAACCTTAGTTGCTGCGTGTATTTTTGCTCTGTTAGTATTTCTCTGCGCAGCTATTTAACTGTTTGAAGCCATAAAAAAAACGGCTTGAGTATATCAATGCTCAAGCCGCCTCCGCAAAAATGTTTTATAGATTGTAAAAACCTGAATTCAAGTAAAAGACTATTTTCAGAACCTGATTAATTAAACGCTACAGCAACGCCGATTTTTGCTTCCTTTAACATATTGTTTCTATCAACTCTGACAATCCTGCCGCTTCTGATTCTTGCAAAAGAACCCTTTTCTTTTGCGAGCCGTTGCGTACGTGGAAAATTGATTTCCACGGTGCTGCCTGCTCTAATCGGTACGGTCAACGGCATCTTGAGAAGCACACCGGACCTGCTTACATTATCGCTGCTACCATTAAAAAATCTATGTGCCTCAGGAATCCACATGCTAATCGGCCAGCTAAGTTTTGTTCTGATTTCTCCTCGCTGCTCTGTTGTAGTTGCCATAAATCTTCACCCCTAAATCGAAATTAACGTTCCTTCAATTTAGAACCGTCTATAGGTAGAATTATCGACTATGTTAATTTAGGAAGTTTAGTGCAAATGGGCAATTTATAAGCCTTTATAAAAAAAATTTATTTTATACAAATCTCTTTTGATTCTGCCTGTTTTATCGGATGTTCTTACATTTGAAATTGAATAATTTTTTCATATTCCGATTAGCAAAGCAAAAATTTATTAAGGTCAGGACACCAAAACATAGAAGACTATCGCCCTGCTTTGTGAGCTTTCTTTATTAATCGACCTGAACAAAGCGCTATTGTTTTTGAGAAGCAAGTTGTCATCGCTGTTGTTTTCGTGTATTCTTGTAGAAAATGAAAACACAAATTTTAAAGCTCGATATAACTAAACCTGACCTGGAAAAAGTTAAAAAAGCCGCTGAGCTTATCGATAGCGGCGAGCTTGTCGCTTTTCCCAACGAGACCGTTTACGGAATCGCCTGCCGGGTCAGAAACGATTCATTGGCAAAACTTGACGAACTCAAAAGCAGAACCGCCGACAAGTACTACACTTTACATATCGGCGACAAAAAGAAGGTTGAAGAATATGTACCAACAATCTCAATAAAGGCCCAAAAGCTGATTAAAAACGCCTGGCCGGGACCGGTTACTATCGTCTTTGTCCTGGCACCGTTTGATATCAACACACAAAAAAACCTGCTTGAAAGACAAGTTTTCGAAAACCTGTATAAGGACAATTCGATTGGTATCCGCTGCCCTGACAATCCAATCGCCGCAATGCTGTTAAAAGAAACAAACAATCCCGTTGTCGCGCCGAGCGCAAACATCGCCGATCAACCACCGGCAATAGATGCACAACAGGTAATTTCAAATTTTTCAGGCCGTATCGCAATGATTATTGACGGCGGAACCTGTAAATATAAAAAATCCAGCACAGTAGTAAAAATTGAAAAGCAAAAACTTCAGATATTACGCGAAGGAGTATATTCCAAAGCCGACATAGAAAAATTTTTGCAGGTCAAATTCCTGTTCGTATGCACGGGCAATAGCTGCAGAAGCCCTATGGCAGCAGGTTTGTTCAGTAAATATTTAGCAGAAAAATTGCAATGCGACCTTGACCAGCTCGAAAAAATGGGTTATAAAATAAGCTCGGCCGGTACTATGGGCGTCAATGGGATGTCGGCAAGCACTGAAGCTGTAAACGCCTGCAAGGCAAAGGGCATTGATATAGCACAGCATAGAAGCAGTGGGCTGTCCCGAAAGGCTATCGAAGAAAGCGACTTTATATTTGTGATGTGCCGAAATCACAGTGAGCAGGTCATCGCACTTGCACCGAAGGCTGCTAAAAAGTGCCGTCTTCTTGCGAAAAAAACAGAGATAGCCGACCCTATCGGCCAGAGTCAGGAAATTTACAACAATTGTGCTGACATAATCGAAAAGGCAGTCAAGGAAAGGATTAGCGAGCTTAATATATGAAAATAGTAGTAGGCAGCGACCATCGAGGCTTTGAATCGAAAGAGCAGGTCAAGGCAATTATAAATCAGCTTGGCCACGAATTTGTGGACATTGGCACCAGCAATAACAGCCCTGCTGACTATCCTGACCCGGCTTACTTAGCGGCAACCGCGGTAGCAAACGGACAGGCCGACAGGGCAATCCTTATCTGTGGAACCGGTATCGGTATGTGCATAGCCGCGAACAAAGTAAAGGGTATAAGGGCCGCACTATGTCATGACGAATTAAGTGCTCAGATTTCCCGACATCATAACGATGCAAATGTGCTTTGCCTCTCCGGAGATATGATAGGAGAGGTTTTGCTAAGAAAAATGGTGGAAGCATGGCTTAACACCGAATTTCACGGAGGCAGACATCAGAGAAGGATTAACAAAATTACAGCGATAGAGCAAGGCCGCAACCCCGCCGACGTTAAGAACTGATTTACAGCCAGCCGAATTTTATCCCCCTTTAAGATTAACATATCAGATATGCACTTTTACTATCAGTACCTTAAACCTTTGCAGGACGAGGTCTTCTCTTTTTAGCAATCCCTTCTATGGCAGCCTTTACCCTGTCTCTGGCAGGCTGAGTTTTGCGACGCAGCTTGTCGGCTACGGTCGTGCCTATTAGCCGCAGTTTTTCATAGCGCTTTTCAAGAAGGTTTTCTATTTTGGAGCGCTTTAAATCCCGCAGGTTCTTAACAATATATTGCTCAACATTGTAAACAGCATCGTGTATATTTCGGTGGGCACCGCCGAGAGGCTCATCGATAACCGCATCGATAAGCTGCAGCTTGTATAAATCCCTGCTCGTCAGCTTAAGCGCTTCTGCGGCGTCAGCGGCCTGTGAGCCGTCCCGGAACAAAATTGCCGCACAGCCTTCCGGTGATATCACCGAGTAATATGAGAATTCAAGCATTGCAAATCTGTCACCTACACCGATTCCCAAGGCCCCGCCTGAGCCGCCCTCACCGATGACAATACAGATTATCGGCACCGGAAGCCTCGACATCTCCATAAGATTAACCGCTATCGCCTGGGCCTGGCCTCTCTCCTCGGCCCCGACACCGGGATAGGCACCGGGTGTATCAATAAATGTAATCACGGGAATACCGTACTTGGCTGCAAATTTCATCTTTGCTATAGCCTTGCGATAACCTTCCGGATTAGGGCATCCAAAGTTACAGACTATCTTCTCCTTTGTTGTCCTGCCTTTATTTTGCCCGACCACCAGTACTTTTTCCCTGCCGATTTGCCCAAGGCCTGTCACAATCGCACGGTCATCGCCGAAACACCTGTCACCGTGAAGCTCATGAAAGTCCTTTATCATCAGGTTAAAATAATCGCTGAACAAGGGTCTTTTGGGATGGCGAGCCACCTGAACAGTCTGCCAGGCACTCAGGTTCGAATAAATCCGCTTAAGCTCGGAGACCTGCTCACGCTGCAGGCTGCGAATTTCAGTTGAATAATCAATGCCCTTTACCGAGCTCAGCCTGTATAGCTCCTTTATCTGGCGGTCAAGGTCGCTGACCTTTTCCTCAAAGTCCAGATAGTCAGCCTCGCCTATGTTATTATTACTGCTCTGCGGCATTTCTAAATTCGCTTATTAAACTCGTCCGGATGCAATAAAAGCCGTTCGTTCACGGCAAATTTGCTTACTAAAAAAGCCCACGACACAGCGGGCTCTGCTGCTTTCTGCTTGGCCATATCCATTAGCTTAATTTTTAAAGTAATAAAATAATAACATTCTATCGTCATAAATAAAAGAAAAAAATTGACAACTGCAGCCGCTTACTATAATTTTTACTATTATCTTTTTTTCAGAGTTATTTTCGTAAGGTCTTGATTATGAAGGAGTTAAGGCAAATAACGGTAATAGGTCTCGGCCTTTTGGGCGGCTCTTTAACACGGGCTGTTTCTCAAAGTTTTGCCCGCGTTAAAACTATCGGTTTTACACACCGCCCTGCTACCCGCGAAAAAGCAAGACAACTGGCTGTCGCTGATAAAGTTGTTGACAATATATCCGAGGCCGTATCCAGCGCCGATCTGGTTGTGCTTGCCACACCCATACACGTTTTCGAGCAAACCTTTATTCAAATAGCTGATTCTCTGCCTGTCGGCTGCATTGTTACCGACGTCGGCTCAACTAAAATACTGCCTCACCGCTGGGCGGAAGCACACCTGCCAAAAACTGTTCACTATGTCGGCTCACATCCCATAGCCGGTTCGGAACAAAGAGGAGTCGAGTTTGCAAGGGATGATTTGTTCTATCAGGCCAACTGTATCCTGACAAAGACTGAAGATACAAATACTGCTGCTGTTAACACGCTAAAAGAATTCTGGTCCAGGCTCGGCTGCTCCGTTACCGTAATGACGCCGGTACAGCACGATGAAATCCTGGCAAATATCAGCCACCTGCCACATATTATGGCAGCAGCTTTGATAAATATCACCAGGCCGGAGCAGCTCAGGCTCGCCGGCAAGGGTTTTATCGATGCATCGAGAATAGCATCCGGACCCGCAAACATCTGGGCTGACATATTCCTGACAAATGCGGACAACACTTCAAAGGGTATCGATACAATCATCACTGAATTAAGAAAAATCCAAAAAGCCTTAAAAGCCGGCGACCAGAAGCAAGTCGAAAAGCTGCTCGAAACCGCTCGGAATAAACGGGACACAATGATAAAATACAAAATGAGTAAAAAGGAATTAACGTAGTGAAACAGTGGCGTTTCGAAGTCTTCAATAAACCAGCCTTTGCCGATGTTCACGGGGACAGTATCTTAGAGAGCATCAGGGAATTAGGTATAAGTTCTCTCGAAGCTGTGCAGTCCGCAAGGGTTTTTCTCATCGAGGCCGATTTCGACGAAGCATTTGCCAAAAAAGTTGCACAGGAGCTGCTCACAGACCCTGTCTGCGAACAGTTCTTTATCGGCAGAAGCAAAGCACCGGCAGGTCTTGCAAAAGCAACCTTAATCGAAATACACCTTAAAAGCGGTGTCACCGACCCGGTAGCCGAATCGGTCGTAACGGCTATCGCCGATATGGGTGTTAAAGCCGGTAATGTCAGGACGGCGAGAAAATATATCCTTCTCGGAGAAATCTCACAGAGCCAGATAGAAACCGTAACAAAGAAAGTGCTCGCGAACGACTGCATCGAAGATTGTATCATTGGCGACGAAGCCGAGCCGCCAGGCCCGCACCTTAAACCGTACCAGTTACAAATAATACACTACCCTGTTAGAAAGCTCGACGATAAAGGTCTATTAGCCCTCAGCAAAGAAAAAGACCTATTTCTCAATGTCATTGAGATGCAGACGATTCAAAAATTCTACAGAGACCTCGGAAGAGAGCCCACAGACGTCGAGCTTGAAACGCTTGCTCAAACCTGGAGTGAGCACTGCGTCCATAAAACGCTGAAAAGCTCCATCGATATGACCTTTGACGGCACTGAGGTTCATTTTGACAACCTGCTCAAGGAAACAGTCTTCGCAGCAACAAAAAAGCTTGACAAAAAATGGTGCATTTCCGTCTTCGATGATAATGCAGGCGTAATCGAGTTTGACGATACAAGCGCTGTCTGCTTCAAGGTCGAAACGCATAATCATCCCTCGGCGCTCGACCCCTACGGCGGAGCAGCTACCGGTATCGGCGGTGTCATTCGAGACCCGATGGGTACAGGCCTGGGTGCAATGCCGATTGCAAATACCGATATCTTCTGCTTCGGCGAGCCGGATAAAAAAATCGATGGTTTACCAAAAGGCGTCCTGCATCCTAAAAGAATTATGAAAGGTGTCGTCGCCGGTGTCCGCGATTACGGCAACCGGATGGGAATACCGACGGTCAACGGCGCTGTTTACTTCGACGACAGGTACCTTGCAAATCCGCTGGTCTTTTGCGGCAACATCGGAATTATGAGCAAAAAGAAATGCTTCAAAAATCCTCAAACAGGCAACGTTATAATTATGGTCGGCGGACGAACGGGAAGAGACGGCATACACGGAGCAACCTTCTCAAGCGGACAGATGACACACGAGCACGAAACCATTTTCTCGCACGCCGTTCAGATTGGAAATGCAATAACCGAAAAGAAAATGCTCGATGTGCTGATTCAGGCAAATGATAAAAATTTATACGAGGCCATTACCGACTGCGGTGCGGGCGGGCTGAGCAGTGCTGTCGGAGAAATGGGCAAAAATCTCGGAGCCGAAGTTGAGCTCGAAAAGGTGCCTTTAAAATATGCCGGCTTGAACTACACCGAAATATGGATAAGCGAAGCACAGGAAAGAATGGTCGTCGCCGTCAAGCCTGAAAACCTAAAGTCAATAATGAAAATCTTCGAAGATGAAAACGTCGAGGCAACCATAATAGGAAAATTCACAAACGACAAAAAACTTAAGCTGCGTTATAACGGCCAGCAGGTAGCCGAGCTCGATATGGATTTTCTGCACGATGGTGTGCCGAAATACTCACGAAAGGCTGAATGGAACAAACCTGATTTAACTGAGCCGAACCTGCCTGAAAAAGAAAGCTACAACGATGACCTTCTCAAGATTCTTTCGAGCTACAACGTCGCAAGCAAGGAATGGGTGATACGCCAGTATGACCACGAGGTCCAGGGCACTTCCGTCGTTAAGCCATTAACCGGCCTGACCAATGACGGCCCTGCCGACGCTGCTGTTATTAAGCCGAAATACCGCTCTAATAAAGGCCTGGCGATAAGCTGCGGTATGAATCCGCTGTATGGTGACATAGACCCGTACTGGATGGCATTGGCCGGTATCGACGAAGCGATAAGAAACCTCATTTGTGTCGGCGGCAATTTTGACCGAATCGCCCTGCTGGACAATTTCTGCTGGGGCGACTGCACGAAACCCGATTCTCTCGGCCAGCTCGTCAGAGCGGCTCAGGCCTGCTACGACGGCGCAATTGCTTTCGGCGCTCCTTTTATCTCAGGCAAAGATTCTTTAAACAACGAATTCCAGTGTGATGACGGCTCGATAATCGCCATCCCCCCTACTTTATTAATAAGTGCCATATCGGTCGTCGACGATGTCAACAAATGCGTGACGATGGATACCAAAAAACCCGGAAATCTGCTTTTCATAGTGGGAGAGACCAAAAATGAGCTTGGCGGCTCACATTATTACAAGATTCACGATGCACTCGGCGCGAATGTCCCCACAGTTGACCTCGAGACGGCTGCCAAAATCGCAAAGAAAATCTCAGAGGCCGTCAAAAACAGCTTTATCGAAAGCTGTCACGACTGCTCCGAAGGCGGCCTTGCCGTTGCATTAGCTGAAATGGCTTTTGCAGGCAACTTCGGTATCGCCGCCGACCTGCGAGGCCTGCCCAAATCAGACGACTGCCTGCGAACGGACACTCAGCTTTTCAGCGAATCAAACTCACGATACATCGTGGAAGTTGAACCTGATAAATTCAATGACTTCGCAAAGCTGATGCTGAACCTGCCGTTCGGGCAAATCGGAAAAGTCATAGACGAACAAAAGCTTATTATAAAAGCACAAAATGGTCGCGAAGTTATCAACACTGATTTGGATTCTCTAAAAAGTGCCTGGCAGAAAACATTCGACTGGCACTAAAAAAACAGAAATCAGAACAATGTATTATGCTTGCTGTAAGGAATCGATAAAACGATGGAACTTGTAAAGGCTGTAGTGCTTAGGGCAGCAGGTATAAACTGCGATATGGAGACGGAATTCGCTCTGGAGCAGGCTGGTGCACAGGCACACAGAATTCACATAAACAGAATCATCGAAAATAAGAAATTACTCGACGAATTCCAGATTCTTGTTTTCCCCGGAGGTTTCAGCTACGGTGATGACGTCTCTGCTGGTAAGATTCTCGCAAATCAGGTTATTAATCATTTAACAGAGCCGCTGAAAAAGTTCATCGATGACGGCAAGCTCGTACTCGGAATCTGCAACGGTTTTCAGGTACTGGTCAAGACGGGAATTCTGCCCGGCTTCGATTCCGGCAACGGCCAAAAAGATGTTACCATAACCTACAATGACAGCGGCAAATACGAGGACAGGTGGGTTTATCTGGCACCGCAGACGAAAAAGTGCATATTCATCGAGCCTGAAAGACAGATTTATCTGCCGGTTGCACACGGCGAAGGCAAGGTAGTAACCAAAGAAAAGACCGTTCTCGAAAAATTGAAAAATGACGGCCACATCGCTTTCAAATACGTCGATGAAAACGGCAGCGTTGGCCAATACCCGGCAAATCCGAACGGCTCAATCGATTCCATCGCCGGCCTGACGGACACTACCGGCCGGGTGCTCGGCCTGATGCCGCATCCGGAAAGATTTGCCCGTCCCACTCAGCACCCGCGATGGACCCGTCTGAAAGACAAGGCCGATGCCGACGGTATGACAATCTTTAATAACGCTGTTAAATATATAAACCAGAATTTCTGATTTCGCGAGGTTGTGTTTTTTCTTGCAATTGATAATCAGAATAAACTATAATGTTTATTTGGTATTTTCGGGCTCGTAGCTCAGCGGTAGAGCAGTGGACTCATAATCCATTGGTCCAAGGTTCAAATCCTTGCGGGCCCATTATATACGGCCTCAACCAATGCGGCTCTCGATAAGAAGCTCTAAAATTGTCTGTAAATTTTGCTGTGTCCCCGGAGCTAATTTTCATACCACTGCGCCTGCCAGAGCCAATCAGAAGCAAACAGGGCGTAATCAAGCATATCAATATGACTATCTTCAAATAAATCGCAGAGTACATACCAGCTCGCATCGCTTTCCGACGTCAGCCAGCCTGTCAATAATATTGACATATCGCGTTCATCGATAATACCGTCGCGCGTAAAGTCCGCCTGTTTCGGCCCCACTTCGTCACTGCCCATATCCACTCGTCCGTTTTGCATAACTCGCGGTTCCTTATCGATATCTTTATCCTCCGGCCCAGGAGTGTATGCCGGGTCAGCCGTATCGACGCACGGCGAATTCCACCGCAAATGATAATCGCCGCCTGCCGCATCTACAAAGTTCGGGTCTTCATTTTTGTTTCCTGTTCCGCTATAACCACCTCGAATGTCAGAATATTGTGCCGATATGGTTTTACCTTCAACCTCAGTTGCATTGTTGTTCCATAGAATACAGCTTCGCAAAGTCGCGCTGCCGGAAAGATGACTGAAAAGAAAGATTCCTCCGCCCTGGTCGTCCGCCATGTTGCCGCTGATTGTACAGTTATACATATAAGCGTTTCCGTTCCAGACAAACATTGCCCCGCCGTTTTCGAAACTCGTATTGCCGGAAATTGTGCAGCTCTCGAATGTCGCATTGCCTTGGTACATATCTATTCCCGCTCCGCCCCAGTCATATTGGCCGGCATAATTATTGACGATGCTGCAGCGTCTGAAGGTCGGATTCCCCCCGCGTAATTCCAGGGCGCCGCCTGTATAGCCGGCCTGGTTGTTCTCGAATATACAATCGCAAACAATCGGGCTGCAGTCATCTCTCGTGTATAGTCCGCCGCCGAAGCTCGCCTGATTATTTTTGAAAAGACAGCCGGTAATCACTGCTGTGCCGCTGCTGTCATTTGCCATCGCCCCGCCGACGCCTGCATTATTGCCGATAAATTCACAATCTTCGACTATCGGGCTGCTGTCGATATTATACATCCCTGCGCCGCTGTTGCCGCCCATAGAATTATTTATAAACTTACAGCGAACTACCCACGGGCTGCTGTTATCGTTGCACATCCCGCTACCGTTGCCGCTTGATAAGTTCCCGTTGAAATTGCAATCAATGATAACGGGATTGCTGTTGTCCGTGTTGAGCATCCCTGCGCCGTCTGCGTGTATATCCATACCACTTGCATGTCCTCCTTTAACAATGAAGCCGTCCAGTATCGTATTCGGGTCCAGCGTTCTGCCAACAATAATGTGATAGCTGTTATCCTGACAGTTCACAAATTCCGGCTGGTCGTCTTCGTTGAGGTCACCGCTTAAAACTGTGGGGTATAGTAGCGAATTGCGGTCATCAGGGGCAGCACTTTGTGTTCCTGCGTATCCGCCCCGCAAAATTAGGCCGTTAATAAGAGTAAAACTCTCGTACCTGTTGCCCCCGACTCCGGCCGGATGATAGATGCCCTGTGCGACCCTGATTTCGTTTATTCCCGGGTGTTCTTCCGTATGCTTGAGTATTGTTTGCAGGTTTGTAAAGGCATCTGTCCAGCTGAGCCCGGTTTGATTTCCAGTCGCGGCTGCATCCACATATACAATTGCCGGCATCGGCTCGTTATCCGATTCTCTTATTGTAATTTTCCTGGACGGGATGCCTTCGGCCTGAATTTCTATCAGAGTTGTTCCGTTAATGAAATCGCCATCTTCAGCCGCTTCGAGAACGACTGTTTGCGGCTGAAAGTAATTCGAATCGTCGAAGAAAAGTACAGAGCCGCTCTGCACGGAAATGTCCTCATCGCCGCTGTGATAACTTACGGAAACAGTGAGCGGTTCTGCTGGAGGCAGACCAAGTGAGATTGTGAAAGATGCTGTAGAGCCTTCCGGCACGGTTATCTGTTGCGGTTGAATTATAAATCCCTGATACGGTCCTTCGTATGCTCCGATGTCCACAACAGGAAGGTTGGCGTCCGGTCCCTGCACGCCGGTATCAGGCATATTCGGGTCATCAACAAAACGCATTTTTTTATCGAGGTCCTGCGGGATTCTCTCAGTTATGTCGTTGTCTTCGTCGAGGTCGTTTAAGTCCTGCGGTACAAGAACATTGCTGCCTGCGTCTATGCACGGCGAGCCCGGTCCCTGCCGCAGGTTGTCGTCCTCCGTCCCGATAATCTCATCGTCGCCGTCGGCATCGAGAAACAGCGGGTCTGCGTTTATGTTGCCCTGTGTATCAGGTTCACCGAAGTCTTCCCACTGCTCGATGCAATTGTAATACAGGCCGACGTCCATCCAGCCGCTGATTTGTGCGTCCAGCGTATAGCCGACCGAATCGCGGTTCTGCTGGAAAATACTGTTCGATATGTCCCCATTAACCATATCCTGTATATGAATCCCGCCGCCCCAGCACAGCGCTTCGTTATGATAAAAGGTGCTGTTGACGACCTCTATCAAGCTGTCGTAAATCCAGATTCCACCGCCTGTATTTGCCGCCTTGTTATTATTAAATATGCAGTTTATTACCGTCAGGGAACTATCGAAGCCGCAATAGATACCCCCGCCCTGGTCTGCTGTATTGCTGATAAACTGACAGTTAACCACATAAGGATGACAGTCTCCATAGTCATTAGCCAGTCCTGCGCCGCCCCATTCTGATTCGTTATTTATAAAGATACAATTTTTAAGAACGGGTGAGCAATTGCCTTCGTTGTACATCCCGGCACCCAATCCGTAAGTGAAGTTATCCTCAAATCTGCAGTTTGTAAAAACCGGATTACTGTTTTCATCGTTACCGACCGCGCCGCCGCCCCATTCATCCGAATAAATGGAATCAGTTTCGTTGTTGATGAACGTACAGTTTGTCACGATTGGATTGCTGTTGTCGTAGTTATCCATTGCTCCGCCAAACAGATGCGCTGCGTTACCTATAAACTGACAATTTGTTACGGCTGGGCTGCTGTTGGTATCCTTCAATCCGCCGCCGTACACCCCAACGTTGTTGGACAAAATGCAGTTTTCGATTGTCGGGCTGCTGCCGTCGCAGATAATACCGCCGCCGACATATTCAATGTATTCTGCGTAACCGCCCGCAATCGTAAAACCGCTCAGGACCGAGTTTGCATCTTCGCCGTTGTGAAAGTAGAAGCCGTAACGAGGTTCGTCAGCAGTACCCTGACAATCGATTGTACAATTTTCCGGGCCGTGCTCGCTTTGTACGATAATCGCCTTGCCCGAAAAATCCAGGTCTCTGTTGCCCTGCCCGCAATAAATCCCATCTGCCACCCATACTGTTTCCGCCGGCAAAGCCTCGTCGATAGCCGCCTGAATCGTCGGGTATTCAATCGGCACATGCCGGCCGGGCACCTCCGCCAGTGTTGTGAAACTGTAGCACTGCCCATCGTTATTATCGATTGTCTCGTTTTCGAATTCGTCCGCTGCAACAATTTCGAAATGATATGTCGTCTCGCTGTCCAAATTATAGAGGTACACATTATGACTTAATGCCAACCCAGGGTCCTCTGCAGAACCGATATTAAGATTATTACAATCCTGGCCGTAATTGACTAATGCCGAGCTCGGCTCGTCGGTCTCAAGATATATCCTCGCCCATAACGCCTCTACCTGTGCCGACTGGACGGTTAAGATAACAGGCCCGGCACAATCCGCTGTCGCAGTATCTTCGCAAACCGCCGGATTACCCGTACCGTCGTTTGCATCATAATAAATAACCGTAATTATTAGGCCGTCGCTAACCTGCATTATACCGTCTTCAACGATTGGCACGCCGGATTGAGTGACTATCGTGCCGTCAAACACTCCGATACCCGTTGAACGCTCGGTCATCTGAAGTGTTTCGCTGTCGCCGCCGGTTGTTTCGATGGTTACCGGGACAGTGCTTTGTCCAGCCAGGTCGGCGTCGGATAAGATGACAGCGATTTGGTCTGCGCAAGAATATTCATCCTGTGAAAATTGTATTCTTGCTTTTTGAGAGACTGCGTTGAGCAGGAGACTGTGTACATTAAGACGGCTGTTGGATACGCAAATTCCCGGGGCAATAGGGTCTCCGGTTGTTATCAGGAGGTCATAAACTTCATCACGTGTCAGTGTGGGATTTGCTCCGATGAGCAGGGCGCAGGCCCCCGCCGCGTGCGGACAGGCCATCGATGTACCAGAAAGGATAACCGTGTAATCGTCGTAAGGGGTGCCGAAATATGAGCCTGCCAGGCTTGAACGCAGTGACAATACATCAACGCCCGGTGCTGCTATGTCAACCCAACTGCCGAAGTTTGAAAACGGCGCCTTGTCGTCATTAGAGTCCGTCGCTGTAACTGCAATCACCGATTCGAAATCAGCCGGATATTCAGGAACGTCGGTATTGTCATTACCAGCGGCGGCAAGGACGATAACGCCCTGGCTGACCGCATAGTCAATCGCATCCTGAAGAATCCCTGAGTATGGCCCGCCGCCCCAGCTGTTTGTGGTTATGTCTGCTCCGTTTGCAACGGCATAGTAGAAGGACTTTACGGCATTGGAAGTGCTTCCATATCCGCCGGAACCGAGAAATTTAACCGCCATTATTTTTGCCTGCCAGCACACACCGGCAATATCCTGCAGGTTATTTGCTTCCGCGGCGATGATTCCGGCACAGTGCGTGCCGTGACCTCTGTCATCCATCGGGTCAGGGTCGCGATTGAAAAAATCATATCCGTAGATGTCGTCGATGTAGCCGTTCAGGTCGTCATCCACATCTGCCGTCCCGTTCAGCTCCGCCTCGTTTACCCACATATTATCGTTAATATCCCGATGGTTATAGTCCACACCGGTATCAATCACAGCCACTACCACCTCGGCACTTCCTGTAAAAATATCCCAGGCCTCCGGCATATCAATATCTGCATCGTATTTCCCCGGGGGGTGATTGTACTTTCCGCTCTCAGGATACATCTGTGCGATATTTTTAAGAGGCCACTGAATGGAAAAGTAGGTATCGTTCGGTTCTGTGTGCTCATAAAGCAGATAATTCAGCTCAGCATATTCCACCGCCGGCTCCTGCCGGCAGGCCTCCAATACCGCCGCCACGTCCTGTCCCTGCTCGAGCTCCAAAAGATAAATCCTGTCCAGCTCCGGCACGTTTACGCCGCTTTCAGCACGCTGACATCTTTGCAGCAGGTGCCTTTGCTGTTTTGTCAATTGCCCTGCTGCCTGCCGCCGTAATTTTTCCATCTTCTTTTGCTGTCTGCCAAAATCAGGTAACACCCTCTCAGCCTTATGCATCCGAAATCGCTGATTCAGATGCCTCAATGATTCTGTAACACTTACAATTTCCTGATTGTGATTAGGGCTTGCCTCCATCGAACCCACTGTTTCAGACCGAAATTTTACCAAAATCTGATTTGGCACATACGCCTGCTGATGCCTGCTGTCTTTAGAAGGAACCAGTCCTTCAAAGCGTCCGGGGTCGGCAAAACAGATACCATTAAAAAGAACGAGAAATAATGTGCCGGCCGAAAATATACCAGGGAACTTTTTATCGTGAACCATTTCCCTCTTCCTGAAACATCTGCATAAAAAACTTCTGGCCAGCTAAAAAATTTATGTCATTTTGCATTTCTTGTATTAGCCTCTGGTTTCATCACCGAGGAGAGCTCAACCGATACTTCCCACATTAAAAGTTTGATTGCACAGCTAAACCTTTCAATGACATCATTATAACAATATTTCTTTTGTTTTCCAATCCTTAAACCTGACCTCGCATCTTTGTTGTACTCATCGAATAAAATCAAAAATACACCGCAGGACTTGCTCTCCGCTAATACTGCAAATTTTCAGCCTCTATAAACATTGCTATGTAAATAACTTATAAAAAATGTAAAATTTTCAACCTTTTTATATATTTGGTTGACACCGTTTGTTATTACATAGCACGCATTGAACTTATTGTCATCCGGATTTAATATCCTATTTTCTTGTAAAATTCCTATAAAAATTTTGTTTTTGGAATGAAATTTAAGGCAGGTTTTGCCTGAATCGTATGAAAACAGCTGCTTGTGGAGACATAATGGAGACAGAGTAACATGGCCAAAAACCAATTCAAGACTAATGGATTAGAAATCCGTTATTTGGACTGTAAGGGCTGAATTAGCAAGGATCTAAACGCCGTTTTGAGCCAAAAATGAAGGTTGCAAGTGGTTGGCAAGTAAGTAACAAGCCATAAACAACTCAGTATCCACTGCTCACTGACAAACTTTTTGGCGAACTCTGAGCACATCACTAATATCAAAATCGCCAAGAGGTCATTGCTACACGTACAAGATATACACTTGTCTTAAGCTTACGAACATGTCTAAAGAAAAAGCTTCGCCCACTGCCTACTCGTCTTGCATTCCCTGTCTTTTGTGTCCAGTAGTAAAAAATACCATTTCGGATTAGGAAGTTTCTACAATTGAGCTGTGTAATTTTGGGGATAGCTTTTTTGTATCTTTGCTTAGTTAGCTGAGGATTTCCTTGATATTGGTAAGCATATCGTCTGGGTCGGCTGACTTTGAAATAAAACCATCAGCGCCAAGTTGAGTCGCTTTATCCTGGGTCTGCTCAGGCGGAAAAGCAGAGAGAAATACTATGTGAATTGACATTGTTGTTGCAGATGCCCTCAACTCTGCAAAAACAGTATAGCCGCTTTTAGCTGAAACTCTTATATCGAAAATAGTCAGATTAGCCTTTTCCTGATGTGCGAGTTCTACGGTCTAAGCCCCATTATGAGCAGTTATTACCTGACAGCCATTTGACCTTATCCTCATACCAAGGATTTTGACTACCCTTGGCTCGTCATTGGCAATCAATATCGTTTTTGCCATTCTATTCAGCTCTGACATTAGCTCATATCAGCAGTTAAAACTTCCATATGCCGCTATATCTCCATCACCGGCCTTACATTAATAATCGGCCAATCTTTCTCAAATTTTGCCTGCAACAGCTTCTGCTATAAAGTCTCTTTCTGCCTCTTCCTTGTTAAGTCCCATCTGGCGGATTCTTC